>JADFGU010000240.1 GCA_022567535.1 Planctomycetota bacterium
CCTGCCGGTCGCGGCTCGTACGGGCGCCTCCGAGACGAGCCGCGACCGGCAGGGAGCGGTGGTTCGACGGTTCCTGTCGCGATGGTCACGCCCGGGAGCACTCCCTTCCGGTCGTGCCTCGTGTTGGATGTGGGCGCGCGCCCGGAGCGCCGGCGCGCCGAGCATGGGAATAGTCGAGCCTTCACGGACTCAGACTCGGCGTCCCGCACACATCTCGACGCTCCATCCGACCTGACGACGCGCTAGTAGCAGCCCTGCACGAAACGGTTTTGGTAGGCCAGGAAGTCGAAAATATCGCGGACGCCGTCCCCCGTCAGGTCCGCCAGCGGGCTGTTGGTCACGAACAGGTTCTGGAACGCGAGGAAATCGAAGATGTCGAGCGTGCCGTCCTGGTTGATGTCGGCCAGGCAGCGGGTGCTCACGCTGACGTTGTCGATCATCCAGATGTCGCTGGGGTCGTTGCCGGCGGCGGTGAGTCGCAGGCGGAATGAGTTGCTGTAGGCTTGCACGTCAAGCGTGAACTCGTGCGGCGTGAACCCGAGGGGATTCGTACCATCGGACACGATCGTCTGGGCCGTGTTCCAGACGCCGTTGCGATCGCGGTACGAGATGGTGAGCACTTCACCCGTCTCGACCTGGCGATGCTGGACCCAGAAGGACGCGAAGATCGGCGTTGGGTACAAGATGCCCGGAACCAGGATGTCGTTGGTCTCGAGGGTGGCAATCTGGTTCATGGCGGCGACATAGGGCGGGCTGGGGGGGTTTGCACCGCTGGCGGACAGGGTCACGCCGCTCGTATTTGCCCACTTGCCCTCCGCCCACCCGGTCGAAGGAAATGTGTCGAGGAACGGCAGTGCGACGGCCGGTGGGGGCGGCGTGCCGAGGCACCCGCTCCGGTTCTTAAAGAATACGATCTGCCGGATCGCTCCAGTCCCGAAGCTCGTAATGATCCCAGAGCATCCGCCTATGCCGGCACACATGATGCGGCAGCTGCTGCCCGAGCAGTGCAGGGCCGAGAAGTTGTGCCCCAGCTCGTGCGCCGACAGGCCAGCACGCAGCGTCGTGCCGAGCCCCACAGTCTGGATGAGACTGTACCCCGTGATCCGGCTGCAGACCGAGTTCAGCCACGCGATCCCGAGCACAGTCCCATTCAGGTTCCGCCCGGTGAACATCTGCGCCAGATCCCTCGGGATCGAGCGCATGGACGAGGCCCAGTGGTTGGAGAACTGGTTGAGCAGCCCTAAGGGGTCGCTCGTGGTGTAGGGGTCGTTGCTGGAGGAGCGGATCTCGATGTGAGAGATGACGATCTCGACCTCGACATCGCGCTCATAGATAATGTCCACGCGGTTGATGATGTTTTCGATGTCGCTGATGACCAGGGAGTTCGATCTGTTCCGAAGCAGATAGAATTCATAGTCGGTGTCGATCGCCAGCTCAAGGATTCTGATGTCGTCCGGGAACGGGTCGCCTCCGGGCGGGTCAAGGCCCACGAGCAGCGGGCCGTCAGCAACGCCGCACACGCCGCCGACCTCGTTGATGTCACGCGCCCGGTAGACGATGTGCTCGGCCGGGTTGGCGCGCGGGTCGAAGCGGGAGAGGGGCTGGATGATCCACTGCCATGCGAGGCCCGAGTCGATCACAGCGTCGAGCTGCCCGTTGACCAGCGATGCCGCCACCACCCGCTGCGGGTTCTGGAGGATCCGACCACGGTACGTGGCCGGCGCGGGGACATCCACCAGCGCGTGCTCGCCGGCGTCATCCTGCACCACGACCCTGAAGTTGGGCGAGCGGACGGAGTGGGGCGAGAGTTCGAGCGTGACCAGCTCGCCGCCAAGCATGACGGCCACGCGGAAAGGCTCACCGGCTGTGGGAGGCAGGACCAGTTCCTGCGTCGTGAACGCGGTGATGTTTTCGAGCGAGAATCTGTCGGGCTGCTCCACGGTCTGGGCCTGGGCCGACCCGACGACTGCTGTTGCGATCAGTGCCGCGATCATCTGACGCACCATATCAACCTCCAGAATGCCTGCTGCCGGGGGCGATGTGCCGCCGACGGCGGGGCTCGGGATCTTTCTGTCGACGCTTCAAGAGCCGGAACCAGGATCGGCCCATGACGAGCAGAACACGCCCGCAGGCCTCGGGGCCCGCGTGACCGTACGTCCGAGATTGTATATCGGATTCCCGATCCGTGGGCCTGAAATCGCAAAAAACTCGCGTGCGGCCGGGCCAAGGCGGGTCGGTCCGCACGGGCCGCGTCCCTCAGATGCGGCCGGCGTCGGGTCTGATGTATGCTCAGACCATCGGCCGATGGCGATGGCTCCATGCCCAACAACCTCGACACTCTGGAGCGTCTGCTGAAAGCCCGGCGGGTGTGCGTGCGGCTGGTGACCGACGACGAGACATACGCGCTGGAGCTGGTGCGGGACGCGGCGTTCGCGATGATGCGCCCGGTCTGGCGGTGGTCGGTCATCCAGGGCGTGTGCGAGGGCGTCACCGCCGATGGCGACACGCTCAGTGCGACCGAGCACGCGGCAGCGGCGATGTTCGCCGCGGCCAGGCTCAACGGCCCGATCGTGTTCGTCACGCTCGACCTGGCGGACCATCTGGGCGACGCCAAGACGCTCCGCGCCTGGCGTGAAGCGCTGCACTCGTTCGAGCAAAGCGGATCGCAGATGGTGATGATCGAGCACGGCGCGGAGCTGCCGCCGGTGGTCCAGCGACTCGTGACCACGATGGAGCTCGCCCTCCCCGACGACGAGATCCTCGAGCGGATCGTGCGCAAGACCATCAAGGACGTTCGGCGGTCACAGCCGATCGAGGCCAAGCTCACACGCGACGAGTTGCGAACGATCATCAAGAACCTGCGGGGGCTGACACGCCGACAGGCGAAGCAGGTCATCCTCGAGTGCATCGCCGACGATCACCGATTCGAGTTCGCCGACCTCGAGCACATCATGGCCTCCAAGCGGCGCATGCTGCACGTCGACGGGCTGCTCGAATACATCGAGACGCCGACGAGCCTCGATCAGATCGGCGGCATGCGTCATCTCAAGCGCTGGCTCGGCCAGCGGCAGCTCGCGGTGACGGATCGCGCCAGGGAGTTCGGCATCAGCCCGCCGCGCGGCGTCATGATGCTCGGCGTACAGGGCGCGGGCAAGAGCCTGTGCGCCAAGGCGATCGCGACGGCGTGGCAGCGCCCGCTGCTGCGGCTGGATCCCAGCGTGCTGTACGACAAGTACATCGGCGAGTCGGAACGCCGACTGCGCGACGCGCTGGCACAGGCCGAGGCCATGTCCC
>JADFGU010000241.1 GCA_022567535.1 Planctomycetota bacterium
GCAAGATGGGGATCCCCAACACACCAACAAAACAGAGCCCCCTGCGCAAGCAGGGGGTCCATTCTCATGCAACCGAGCCCCCTGCGCAAGCAGGGGGTCCATTCGACGACATGTTCGCATTACGATGTGACCCCCTGCTCGCGCGGGGGGCTCTGTTGGATGCCTATCGCGCGGTGCGCTCGTTGATCCCCGGAAGCGCCCCCAGCGGCCCGTCTTGGTGGGATAGCTCTCCGAGCTGTCCGCCCAGCCGTCGGTCTTGGTGGGATAGCTCTCCGAGCTGTCCGCCCAGCGCCCGATCACACCCGTGATTCAATCGTTTCTTGTCGCCAGGATACTCTGTCTTGGCGGGAGGACCCCATTTCCCACGCCCCATCCCCGCCGCTTCGCACGCCCGCTCCCTCACACCGCCGTTGCCCTGTGGAAGTCCCATGGCATGGGGCTGCTCTGAGCCCCCTGCCTACAATCGTTGGGCAGCGCCTCGCCCTGTTTGGACTGGTTCACCATCAGAAAGCTACGGCGCTGTGTCAGTACTGGAGAAGAGTCATGCAACAAGAGTGGAGACTCGCGGCAGCAACGACCTGTCTTATGCTTTGTTCGAGTGCGATTGCGCAACATCAACTGGAGTGGGTGGAGCAACGTCCCGGAGTTGTTCCACCTGCAAGAATACTCCAGGCAATGACCTTCGACTCGGAGCGTGGAGTAGTAGTGTTATTCGGCGGCTGGGACGGCTCGGACCTGCGTGATACCTGGGAGTGGGATGGCCAGAACTGGACATTACGGGATACCGGTGGGCCACCCGGTCGGAGGCTTCACAGACTTGCCTATGACTCTCGCAGAAGGGTGACAGTGCTGTTTGGCGGCCTCAGGGATAGTTCTCCGAACGTGCCGCTCGGCGATACCTGGGAGTGGGACGGCAACACGTGGCGGCAGGTCGCTACGACAGGTCCGGAGCCGCGCCGGATAATGTCAATGGCGTACGACAGTCAACGGGGAGTGACCGTGCTGTTCGGCGGCGCACACCCTATGCCCACCACAATGCTTGGGGATACATGGGAGTGGGACGGGTCGGAGTGGCGGCTCGTGGCACAGACTGGCCCGCCCGCCAGGTTTGCGTCGAGCATGGCGTACGACAGCCAACGGGGGGTTATGGTTCTCTTCGGTGGCGATGCCGACGGCGTGGGGAATGGCACCGGATGGCTGAACGATACGTGGGAGTGGGACGGTTCTGTTTGGACGGAGCGAAATCCGAGTACGAGGCCACCGGCGCGGCGCAGTCTTGAACTCGTCTACGACCAAGCGCGTGGCATCACGGTTCTGTTTGGAGGCAGGGACCTCTCCCGTCGTTTTTCGGATACATGGGAGTGGGATGGTGATGACTGGGTGAGGAATCCAGCGCAAGGACCGAGCGCCCGGTACATGCACGCTATGGCGTATGATTCGTCACGCAGTGTTGCCGTGCTTTTTAGCGGCGCCGAAAGTGCCGGAACAGCTACCGACACTTGGGTGCTTAGGGGGTTATGCTACGCCGACTGCGACCAGTCTGGCATCCTCGACATCTTCGACTTCCTCTGCTTCCAGAACGCCTTCGTCAGCGGCGAGCCGTACGCCTGCGATTGTGAAATCGTCTCAGGGCTCGGTACCTGTGACATCTTTGATTTCCTCTGCTTCCAAAACCGATTCGTGGCCGGGTGTCCGTAAGACGCACAATGAGAGGTCTTTGCGACCTTCGCGCTCGATGCGCCGAACGGACAGCTCGGAGAGCTATCCCACCAGTCCGCTCGGAGATCCGACTCACCGCGCGAAGCGGTCATTGATGCCCGGGAGTGGATCGAGCGCCTTGCCCGGGTGCGTCTGGTACCAGAACGCCGTCGAAGCGATGTCGTCCGTCAACGGCTGGTACTTCTGGCCCGGCTGCCACCCCAGCGCCTGCACCGTCACCCGCAGATCCTTCTCGAACCGCACCGGGTCGGGGATGTGCCAGCGGTACAGGCCGTGCGACGCGATGCGAGTGCCCGCAGCGGGATCGCGCTCAAACACAGCCTGCGGGTAGCCCAGGTACGCCGTTGAATATGTCGTGGGGCGACTATTCGCCCCGTCGTCCATCACGAACCCCCACGCGCCGCCGAAGTAGTCCTCCGTCCCCGTGCCGCAGATCGTCGGCGCGTCCGGCCGATCGCCGTCGATGAAGAACTTCACCTCGCCCTCGCCCCACCACCCCTTCGAGAACTGGTTCCACACAAGATACGTCCCGACGTAGTGCCCCCGGCCTCGCACGCCGTCGAGGATCACGTGCTCGGGGCTGTCCCGCGTCGTCGTGGACCGCCGCCAGCTCGCGTGCAGATACCCCGCGTCGTCCTCGACCCTCCGCTCGGCGTAGGTGATCTGGTAGAAGAACTCGCCGATCGTCTCCGGCCCGTCGTTGGTGATCTCGAACCGGACGCGCTTTCGAAACGGCATCGGCCAGTAACTGTTCATCCCGCCCTTCGGATTCACCGCGACTGGGATGGAGGCGACCAGTGCACAGCCGTCGATCCCGTTCGCGAAAAAGTCGCCCAGCGGCACGGCGATCGCCGGCTCCTTGTTGTCGTCGTAATAGACGCGGAGCGCGATCCATCGATGCGCGAGGTCCTGCACCGTGCACCAGACGTGCTCGACCACGCCCGGGCCCTGGATGTCCGCGATCGTGAGTGTCCGCCCGGGCTCGAGGTTTCGAAGGCAAGGCCGTACCTTCCAGCCCCGGCCCAGTTCGCGGGCGGCGTCGGTGCAGTGCTCGTCATAGCCGGGCGACGCCTGGGCACCCCCGCCTTTGGCGCCAGTCGGGTTCTCCGCCGAGATCGATCGGGTCCTGGCGTCGCGCAGCTGTGCGATCCCCTCCAGCCCGGGCCAGTCGTTGCTCATGCGACGCTCCTCCTGGTTCAGCCCAGCGCAACCCGCACCGCCTCGCCGTCGCGTCCGTGCGCACAGCCGGGGACATCGCTCATCACCACGGCCTCCAGCCCCCGCTCGGGCCTGGCCATCAGTCCCTCCTCGACCCGCAGCGACACGCGCACGGTATCCCCGTCCAGGCGCGCTTCGTACCGCGACAGAAGGTATTGGCCCCGCTCGTGCCCGAACCCGTCGCCTGCGTCCTCGTACTCGACGGCTGGGCGGCGGCGGAACCTACCCTGGCCTCGATCCGGCGCCTCGGACTGGACGCGGCGGTTGGCGTGATCGGCGAGGCGCGCGGCGAGCCGCCCGACGGCATCGCGGTCCATCGCCT
>JADFGU010000242.1 GCA_022567535.1 Planctomycetota bacterium
TCAACCTGGACTACTTCGAGAAGCAGGGGTAGCGCCCGCACGGCGCGCCCGAATCCGCGCCCGCATATCGTGGGCGTTCTGACCACCCGCCGGACCACCGGGGCTTTCCCGCCTACGCGGCCTCTTCTCGCGCGTGTCGGTCACGCTCGTGCTGCCGATCGGTCCGCACGTTCGAGGGCGCGTCGGGCGGCTCGCGCCAGTCCTCAGCGTTGCGCAGTTCAATCTCGCTGGGCATCGTCTTGCGATACCCCAGAAGCCGAACCACCTCCAGCACGTCCGTCCACGTCGGGTACCAGACGTGGTTGGCCTTCTTGAACGCGTCGATCGCGATCACGAACAGGAACTGCTCCTGCGTCAGGTCGCCCTCCTCGGCGGACTTGCTGAAGTCGCTCAGCCGACGACCCGGCCCGCGCCGACGCTCCAGCCCGGTCACCGACTTATCATCCGCCCGGCGATCGCGCGTCGATTCCCGTTGATCCTCGCGCCCGTGCCCGTTCGCGTCCGCTCGCTCGCTCCCGCCGACGATGGGTTGTCGCTTCGTCATCACAGAGCCTCCTTGGTCGCCCGGGCTGCCCCACAGTCGCCTCGCCGCGATCAGAACTCACAACGTCTCGTCCTCCTCATCGTCCTCATCGTCCGCGTCCTCCAAGTCCTCGTCCTCGTCGTCCAGGAATGCGTCGTCGTCATCATCCTCGTCCGCGTCGTCGTCCATATAAACCGCGTCATCGTCATCATCGTCAAAGTCGCCACGTGCCGCGACAGCCGATCGGCGCAGCCCGGACACAAACCATGCCATCGACGGGTACGTCCTCGTCAGGCCCTCCATGCTCACCTCCCCGGGCTCACCCGGCCTGATGCAATCTCGCGACCGCGGTGTTCGTGGCCGCCCACCGTCGCCCGTTTTCACTCGGACAATCTCCTCGGGCGATTCGGCGTACACTACCCGCCGCGCCTGCTCTGTCAATGGCCCAACGATACCGCGTGTTCCACTCTTTGCCCGCTCCGCCCATGATCGACTCGCCCACATCCGATCCCCCCACACCCAACCGGGAACGCTTCGTGCCGCTCGCAGGCTTGCTGGCTGTTCTTGTGCCGGGTCTGGGCCACGTCTACCTCCGGGAACTCTGGCGCGGCGTCGGGGTTGCCGTCGGCGTGCTCGGCCTGTTCTTCGGCGGCATTCTCATCGGGGGCATCGACGCCGTCGACAGCAAGGAGGACCGCATCTGGTTCTTCGTGCAGTCCCTGGTCGGCCCCGTCGCCTTCGCCGTCGATCGCTATCACCAGTCCCGCTTCAAGGCCTACGAGGTCGGCCAGCGCCAGAGACGCCGCACCGGTAATCCCGGCGAACTCCGCGAGCGCAACCCTCAGGGTGTCTGGATCTGGAAGCAAAGCCCCGGCGCCATGCCCCCCAACAGCAAGTCGCTCGGCCACGCCAACGAGATCGGCACACTGGCCGCCACCATCGCGGGCATGCTCAACCTCATCGCCATCCTCGACGCGCTCTTCCACCGCCAGACCCGCGTCGAGATCCCCCCCCCCAAGGAGCCGGACTGAATGCTCTTCCCCATTGCCCATTGCCTATTGCCCCTTGCCTCTTCCCCATTCCCCATTGCCCATTGCCTATTGCCTATTGCCTTTTCCCCATTCCCCCATGCCTCTTCCCCACTGCCCCTTGCCTCTTCCCCACTCTCCACCCTCGCCTGGAGGCCGATGCTCGACCCGCTGCCCGTCGGCGACGCCTGGCCCCTGCTGCTCATCCCCCTCTCGCTGGGGATCTCGATCGCGTACAAGGCGGTCCGCGTCGGATCCATCGGCAGCTACCCAAAGGCGGTCCTGGTCATGACCACGCAGATCGTCCTGGCCATGATCGCCATGGGCATCGTCGCCAACCTGTTCGTCCGCTTCGTGCTGCCGGCGATCATCCCGGTCAGCCCGTGACCAGCGTCCAGTTGCGGTGGCTGGACGTGAACGGGCGGTCCAGGCACACGATCAGGTAGCGCAGCGCGTCGACAGCGTGGTCGGGCCCGTCCTTGACCGGCGTGGTCGAGCTCGGTCGCGACGCGTCGAAGTGGTACTTTTCCAGCGACTCGATCAGACGCCCGCACCGACGATGCACGAACAGCCTCGGCGCCGATTCGTCCGCCGGCTTGAGCCTGGCCCGTATCAATGCCAGCCCGTCCGCGATGAGCATCGGCCGATGCCTGACCCGAAGCCCCGCCGATTGCAGCTCGCTGATGTCGCTGCGCCCGGTCTGCAGCGTGCGCTGCCGACCCGCGGGATCCACCGCGATCCAGCTCAGCTCCGGCCAGGGCGCGTCGTGGATCGCCCCGACGTGCTCGTTCAGCACGACCCCGGCCTTGACCCGTTCGTCCATCACTCGCAGCACGCCGGCGTCGTCCACGCACGCCCACAGCACGACCGTCGGCGAGCGGTACCCGAAATCCATCCCGCCCACCCACAGGAGGTTCTCCTGGTCGCGGTCTGGCTCGTCCTCGAAAACGTGCAACGCCGGGTCGAACTCGGGGAGCACGCAGTCGTCGCGCCGAGGCCGAAGGCACAGCATCTCAGACTCCCACACCGACGCGGAAACGCGCGAGCGCATCGTGAGCGCGTCGTCCAGTGTGATGTGCCCGAGCCGGGCCGACGGGCGCAGCCGCCCTCTTCCGGCGCACGGCTCGCCCAGCGCGCACGCCTCGCCGTGCTCGGGCGCGCACTCGGGGAGGTGGTCGCAGGTTTCAAGGACATCGATCAGGCTCCATCGGAACAGCCGACGCTGGCCCTGGGCGCTCTCGTCGATCAGCCGACTCATCAGCCCGTACGGCACGTGCATGGTGCTCAGACATTCGATCGAGCCTCGCACCTCGACCTCGCCGCAGCGTTTGGATCGTGTGGCGAGCTGTGCGGCCTTCCAGACCTCGGGGTCGAACAGCTCGATCTCGTCGCAGCGGAGCTTCTGGACGCGCGTGCCTCGGACGGAGCGCTGGGACTGTGCGAGCAGCTCGACGCTCGAGCCGTTGACCAGCCGCACCCGCCGCTCGGTGATCCGCCCGTCGACCATCTGGGCGATGCCGGGCCGTTCGAGCAGCGCCCGGAGGTGGGCGT
The DNA here is from genome assembly GCA_022567535.1 of Planctomycetota bacterium. Classification (GTDB taxonomy): domain Bacteria; phylum Planctomycetota; class Phycisphaerae; order Phycisphaerales; family UBA1924; genus JADFGU01. The sequence goes on from JADFGU010000242.1 coordinate 3,103, forward strand.
GCATTCGGGCGGACTGTTCGAGCGAGCCGCCCAGGATCCGCACCTCGATGCCGGGCTTGAAGAGCAGGTCCAGGAGGGTTGCGACGGCCCCGAGAAAGGTCTTGCCGCCGCCGCGGTTGGCCCAGACGATGCAGTCGGG
>JADFGU010000027.1 GCA_022567535.1 Planctomycetota bacterium
GCGCATCCGTGTGGTGGCGACGTGGGGGGGCTGGGGGGTGGCGGCGACCCTGGTGCTGGCGTGGGTCTCCGCGCCCGCCGACTTCCGCGGGGCGGGCGCCGGGATACTCGACCTCACGCCAGACCAGGCGATCCAGCGCTACCTCGACGAGGGGCGGCGCACCGGCCAGGTCATCGAGGAGATCCCGCAGCGCATCCTGATCGAGACCCGGCCGGAGGTGAACGGCGACGGGCTGGAAGTGATTTTTCTGAGACAGTTCATCGAACGCACGCATGTGCGGACGCTGTATCGCCCCGGACGGGACGAGTTCGGGCGCTTGATCTCGGTCCCCATCAAGATCGAGGTCCGGCTGAGCAATCCACTCTGACCACACTCGCCGCAGGCCAACGAAACCACACTCCAAGGGAGGTTCACCAGTGAACGCAACGAAAAGCAACAGAATCATCGGCATGGGCGTCGGCATGGCGCTGACGATGTTCGCGGGCGCAGCCTTCGGCGCGTGCCCGCCGGACGGCGACAAGACCGCCGGGAAGGAACAGCGCGCCGCCAAGGCTTCGCAGACGTGCTGCATGATCGCCTGTGGCGACGCCGACACCTGTACGCCGCCTTCGGGTTCGAAAAACTCCGGAAAGCAGGTCAAAAGCGAGCACCGAGTCATCATCCGAGGCGGACCGGAGGGGATCCGGCTCGGCGATGTGAGCTTCGGCGATCTCGATTTCGCCGGCGACAACGTTGTGCACTTCGGTCCCGAGGGAAAGAAACGACATGTCATCAGGCACATCGAGCGGGGCCACGACAGCGCGAACGTCCGGACCCAGATCCGCATCGTCAGCCCACGCGGAGAGGTCAGGGAGTTCGGCCTCGACGATAACCACAGAGCATTCTCCAAGGCCGGCAGCCGCATCTTCTTCACACAACAGACCGACGACGACACCATCACGATCCAGATCAGGAACGGCACGGTCACAGCCACGATCAACGGTAAGAAGGTTCCAAAGAGCCGCGTCAGACGCGAGGGCGGCAAAGTCTCGATCCTCAACGAGGACGGCGAGGTTGTGGCGACGGTCCCGGTGGCGATGGGCGGCGGCGGGATCTTGGTCGGTGAGCCCGGCCTGCGTTTATTCGCAAACGTCTTCGAGCAGACCCAAGCACCACCAGTCATGCTCGGCATCCGGATGTCCGTCGTCGACGAGCACATCGCCCACGAGTTCGACCTCGACGAGGGCGAGGGCATCCTGATCGTCGGCGTGATCGAAGGTCTGCCCGCAGAGCACGCCGGGCTTCAAGAGCACGACGTGATCCTGCGCATCAAGGGCGTCGGCGTGGCGACACAAGAGAAGCTCCACAACGTACTCCTCAAGAAAGAGCCGGGCGACGGGATCACCTTCAAGATCGCTCGCGGCGACGGCGTCAGGGAGATCAAGGTCGAGCTCGAAGCCTACGACGCTGATGATCTCGGCATCCAGGTGAGAGCATTCGCCGAGCCCGGGGATTTCCGCTTCGGCGTGCCGGGTCTGGGCGAGGATTACGACGAGGAGACCGAGCTAGAGTTGATCAAAAGGTACTACAACAGACTCAAGGAGTTCCACTTCGACGAAGAGGTGATGGAGGGCGTCCACAAGGCCTTCGAGGACGCCATGGAGGAAATGCGCGAAGGTCTCCCAAAGTTCAACTACCGTGCATGGCCGACGCTCGATGAGGGCCGATGGACGATCCTGCACGGGGGGGATCCCGAGCGCGTCTTCGTGCTGGCCCCGCGCCGCGGCCCGAGGGACTTGGACATCAAAAATGAGCTCGCCGAACTGAAGGAGCAGCTCGCCGATGTGCAGCGCCAACGCGACAAGCTCGCCGATGAGCTGGCCGAGATCAGGGCGCTCCTCAAGAAACTCGCGGGGCGGTCCGGCGGCGACTGACCCCGGCGGCGGACATCACGTTCTCCACGGACGGCCGGCCCATGAGTGGGTCGGTCGTTTCTTTGTCCGCGGACAATGCCGATCGTGATCCGCCCATCCGCAGCGCGGGCCATCCCCACCCGGTAAGATGCTGTCAGGACGCCCGGCTTCGAGCCCGGCCTCGACGAAAGGACACAGCCTCATGCCCGATCCCCTCGCCTCGTCAGTTTCCTCGGTCCAATCGACCGACCCGGAGCAGGCCATCGTCGAGGTCCGCCGGGCACACGAATTGCTCAAGTCCGAGATCCACAAGATCATCGTGGGCCAGGACGACGTCGTTGACCAGGTGCTCATGTGCATGTTCTGCCGCGGTCACGCGCTGATCGTGGGCGTGCCGGGGCTGGCTAAGACGCTGCTCATCTCCACCATTGCCCGCACGCTCTCGCTCGGGTTCAGCCGCATCCAGTTCACACCCGACCTCATGCCCACGGACATCACGGGCACGGAGGTGATCGAGGAGGACAAGACCACCGGCGCCCGCGAGTTCCGCTTCGTCAAGGGCCCCATCTTCGCCAACGTCATCCTCGCCGACGAGATCAACCGCACGCCCCCGAAGACACAGGCGGCACTGCTCGAATCCATGCAGGAGCGACACGTCACCGTCGGCGGCGTGCAGCATCACCTGCCCGATCCGTTCTTCGTCTTGGCCACGCAGAACCCGATCGAGCAGGAGGGCACGTACCCGCTCCCCGAGGCGCAGCTCGACCGCTTCATGTTCCAGATCCACATCGCGTACCCGACCAGCGAGGAAGAGGCGGAGATTGTCCGCCGAAGCGCGACCAAGGCCGGCGTCCGCATCGACGCTGTGCTCAGCAACCAGGACATCCTCCGCGTCCAGGCGCTCGTGGCGCAGTGCCCCGTCGCCGACCATGTCATCGCCTACGCACTGAGGCTGGTCCGGGCGACGCGCGTCCGCGGGGTGGAGGACGGGCCTCGGCCCAAGATCGTCAGCGACTATGTCGGATGGGGCGCCGGCCCGCGCGCCAGCGAGTTCATGGTCCTGTCCGCCAAGGCCAGGGCGATCCTCTCCGGCCAGGTCCACGTCGCTCCCGAGCACATCCGGGCCGTGGCCAAGCCGATCCTTCGGCACCGCATCCTCACCAACTTCAACGCCGAGGCGGACCAGGTCACCACCGACGACATCATCGACGAGTTGCTCGAATCGATCCCGGTCGAGGGAACGTCGGCCGACGAGCGGAAGCAGATGGACGCGGTGATGCGGTAACGGCGGCCTATCGTCCGACGGCATGACGGATGAAGCGCACCAGGAATCGGATTCGGGGATCCACCGCCTCGAGCAGCATCGCCGCGACAACCGCCGGGCCGTCGCCGAGCTGGGTCTGTCGCCGTACGGCTCAAGGACGCCCGGGCTCGAGACCCTCGCCGCCGCCGCCGCTCGCTACGACCCGGCAGCAGACGCCGAGCACAAGGAGCGCGGCAAGGAGGACGGGTTCGAGGACCGTCGCCCCGCGGTCAAGGTCGCCGGCCGGGTCGTGCTCCACCGCGACAACGGCAGCCTCGTCTGGATGAACATCCGCGACGACACGGGCGACCTCCAGATCGCGATCAGCAAGCGCGACTGCCCCGACGCCGAGTTCAGGCTCGCCAAGATCACCGACGTGGGCGACGTGGTTGTGGCCGAGGGTCCGCTCGTCAGGACGCGCACGGGCGAGGTCACGGTCTGGGCCTTCTCGCTGCGCCCCGCGAGCAAGTGTCTCATCCCGCCGCCCGAGAAACACGCCGGACTCCAGGACGTCGAGCTGCGCTACCGCCAGCGCTACATCGACATGTGGGCCAACCCGCGGACGCTGCGCGTCTTCAAGCTCCGCTCGAAGATCGTGTCGCGCACCCGCCGCTTCCTCGACGAGCGCGGGTTCCTCGAGGTAGAAACCCCGATGCTGCAGTCGCTCGCCGGCGGGGCCGCCGCCAGGCCGTTCATCACGCACATGAACGCCCTCGACCTCCCGCTGTTCATGCGCATCGCGCCGGAGCTGTACCTGAAGCGGCTGCTCGTGGGCGGCCTGCCGCGCGTCTACGAGATCAATCGCAACTTCAGAAACGAAGGGCTCGATAAGCACCACAACCCCGAGTTCACCTCACTCGAAGTCTACGAGGCCTTCGGCGACTACAGCACCATGATGGAGCTCACCGAGTCGCTCATTCGCGAGCTGGCGCAGCTGGTGGCCGTCGAGTTCGAGAACGCCTCCGGCCGCGACGCCGACGAGGGTGAACTGCATGTGGGGCTCACACTGCCGTTCGGGGATCTGGCGATCGACTACGGCTCGCCGTTCGAGCGGGTCACGTACGCCGAGCTCTTCCGGCGCGTGCTCGGCTTTGCGATGACCGACGCCCGCCGCGCCCGGGCCGAGGCGAAGAAGCGTGGTCTCAAGCACGACGGGCTCGCCGACGCTCTCGTCGTCAACGAACTCTTCGAGCGCATCGCCGAGCCGACGCTTGATCCCGCCAGGCCCACCTTCGTCACCGACTACCCCGCCGCCCTGTCGCCGCTCACTCGCACGCATGCCGACGATCCCGAGCTGGCGCAGCGGTGGGACCTGTTCATCGGTGGCATGGAGATCGGCCCCGCGTATACCGAGCTCAACGACCCCGACATCCAGGACGCCAGGTTCCGCGAGCAGCTGGCCGGCATCGGCGAAGCGGAATCGACCTTTCGCACGCTCGATGAGGACTTCCTCCGCGCGCTCAAGGTCGGCATGCCCCCGGCCGGCGGGCTGGGCCTGGGCATCGACCGCATCGTCATGCTTCTCACCAACCAGCGCACCATCCGCGATGTCATTCTGTTCCCGCTGATGCGCCCGGCGGACTGATCAGAACCGCTTGTGCGCCGCCTTGGGCTGCGGCCCGCGCACGCCCAGGATCGCCCGCGCCACACGAAGATCCGCCGCCCGCGTGATCTTGATGTTCCGCGGATCGCCCCGGACGACAACCACCGGCTCGCCCAGCCGCTCCACCAGCGACGCGTCATCCGTGCTCGACAGGTCGTCCTGCGCGTAGGCCCGGCGGAGCAGGTCGGCCTTGAACACCTGAGGCGTCTGCGCCGCCATCAGCCGCGCCCGGTCGATCGTCTCCTCGATCGTCCGAAAGCCCGTGTTGGCCTTGCCCGCGTCGCCGAGGATCGCGTCCACCGGATCCGCCTCGGCCGCGATCGTCTCGTCGGCCGAGACACGTTTGAGCGTCTCGTCCACCTCGATCGCGGGAACGACGGCGTCCTGCTGCGCCGCCGCGTCGAACACGCGGTCGAGCACCTCGATCGGCGTGCAGGGCCTGGCCGCGTCGTGGACCGCGATGTGTGTGCAATCCTCCGGCACGTGCCCGAGCGCAGCCGCCACGGTCTCGTACCGGTTCGTCTTGCCGCCACGGCAGATGGTGACGCCGAGGATCGACAGCTTGTCCCCGTGGCGCAGCTTGAACTCCGCGTACGCCACCTCGTCGCACGGCCCGGCGACGATGATCGCGTGCACCTCGTCCCGCTTGGTGAACATCTCGACCGTCCGCTGCAGCACCGTCCGCCCCCCAAGATCCTCGTCCAGCTTCGATCGCGCGAACTCCTGGCCCTCGCCGAACCGCCTCGAAAACCCGGCCGCGGGGATGATGACAGCGACTTTCATGGTGCAACTGTAGCGTCGATTCCGCCGCTCGCGCCCCGCCCCCTCGCGCACGAACAGACTCCGTGCCTCGCCCCCAACCGCCGATTGCCCCGTGTAGCCTATAATCTCCCCGCTCTTTGAAAACTTGGGGCCGATCTGGATTCGACCGGGCAGGGAAGGTTCGGCGTGGCGCGTCGAGGGGCGTGCTGGCCTCGTAAAAAGCACGCACACCTAATAATTGCCAACAGCAATTACGCTCTCGCGGCTTAGCTTTAGTCGCGCGTCCCGCGCTCGACGCCCGATAGGGCGCGGGATGATGACCTCGGGCTGGTCCGTGCGTGACGCCATCAGGCGTACGGATGAGAAACTACTGAAGGCTGGGCCGAAAGGGAGGCTGTCGTTGGCCGCCCCGACGCCGAGATTAAAACAACGACTACACGCGTAGAGGCGCCGTGCTGACTGTCTCGGGACGGGGGTTCGATTCCCCCCGGCTCCATTCATCGCTTTCGTCGCGCGTTGTCGCATTGTCTCGCAAAGTGCCGCGCTTGTAGGACTTCGGGCGCGTGCGCGCCAACTCGGTTCCGGCACCGTGCGAGTCAGCGCGACGTATTTCGGCTGAGTGCTGCGCCGCATTTTGCGCCGCCTCACCTCCGGCCACTCGATCGAACAACTCGTCGGGGATCGAGTTGGTGTAGTGCCGCCCGCTGACCGAGATGCTGTGACCGATCCAGCGGCTCACCGCGTATTGAGGAAACCTCTGAGCCCACTCGATCTCACATGACCGCCGCAATGTCTGCCAGGTCGCGTCCCAAGGCTCGACACCAGCCCGCTTGATAATCGCCACGACCTGACGCCGACGCGAGCCTGCGCCTTTGATGGTCAAGAGCCGCTCCTCGCCCTCAGGAACCTCGTCAAACCGCTCTTGGAGCAATCTCATCATTCGAGGGCAAAGCGGGATGATTCGCCGCTCATGGCCCGCGTGCCTTTCGGTCTTGGGAGATCGAACGGCCAGTCGGCAACGGTCCCAATCGACATCCGCCCAAGTCAAGAGCGAGGTCTCAGAAGGGGTGCGCAACCCGGCGAACCTTGCGAGCCCAATGAGCAATCGCCACTCGGTATTTGGGCAAGCCTCCAACACTCGAATCGCCTCCTCCGGCGTCACGTATCGCGTGTTGCGAGTCGGCGTCACGCCACCTTTCAGGTGAGCGAAGGGCGACTTGGCCACCAGTTCTCGGCGAACGGCATCGGCAAACATCGTCTTAGCGTTGCCGGTATGGGTCTTCACTGCTGCTTCTGACAACCCTGTTGTCTTCAGCCCCTCCCGCCACTCGGCCGCCTCGTCAGGTGTAACTAGGTGCAGCGGATGGTCCTCTCCAAAATACGCAATGAGCTTCGCTTGAGTCTGCCTCAGCTTTCGTCTACTCTCCGGCTTGAGATCCGATCGCGAGTCCAGAAATGTTTCGAGCCAGGCCCCAAGCGTTCTCGCTTGGCGGGCCTTGACGAGGCCGACGGCGACGAGCTTCTGGTGCAGTCCATCGTCTAGGTTCGCCACCCACTCGGATGTCTGCCTGTCGAGCGGCTGCTGAGTGAGCGAGGCACTTACCATCGCTTCGACCTTCACACGCACTGCGTGCGCGTGGCGCAGCTCAACTCGGCCGAGTCGGATAGTCCTGCGGTGTCCGTCGCTTGCGCCAAACTGAATGCGTTTTCGCCCATTCGGGTCCTTGATTACGCTTGCCATCATTCACCGTCCCTTCCGCCGCTTCTTGCGGCGCACCACGATCTCCAGCCCCAAGTAATCCGCCAACCGCTCCATCGTCTCCGAACTCAGTCCACGTTCACCGCTCAGCAGTCTTGATAATTGGCTTCTGGCCACATCCGCTCCTTTCGCGATCGCGTAGGGCGTCTCGTCGCTGCTCTCGATGGCGGTTCGGATTGCCTCCACCAGTTGACCCATGCCCCGATTGTACGCCGTGCGTTGCTGAAAGGCAACTGTGCCCATCGCCTCCCTGATTGCTACCAGCCACACCGGCACGGCCAAGATCGGTCAGGAGCGCGGCCTGTCGATCGGTCGTCGTCATGCGCCGCTCCGGTCCGCGCCGTTGTGAGATTTGGGTACTGCCGTAACTGCCACTGCCGAAACCTCTTCCCGTGCGTCTGAATCGGGGGTTATGGCAGTGGCAGTAGTGGCAGTGGTGTTGAGAAGCACGAATCGACGAGGCGCACGTCCCCCCCGTGGCCCCGGATTGTCATGCACCCACCGCCCCGCCTCCATCCTGTGCAACTCTTCCAACGCCACCTCGGCGTCCTCGGTCGTCAGTGACGAACTCCGCCGCAGTTCGCGTACGGTCATCGACCCGCCGTTGCCCCGGATTTTCTCGATCAGTTGCCTCTGCTCACGACGGCCATCTGGCTCCCGCAATACCGCGTATACCCGCCGGGCTTCACGTCCAAACCAGCGGACGAGCATCACCGCCGCGTCGATGCTAGCGGCATCCACACGCTTCGGGTTTCTCAACGCAGGATCACCGATCACCTCGCGAACCGAGTGAATGAGCAGCGCCAGCCGTGGGACATACCCCTCCAGCTTCGACCACATGGCCGCCAGGTCGCCGGACAGCCTCACCTGCTCCTCGTTGTGCTCGTTATAGAACCTGCTCCAAGCCGCCTCGCCGTCCTCGGACAACGGGATGATCTCGGGCTCGGCGTTCATGCAAGAATCGACGTAGACCGTGTCCAGGTCGTACAGGCCCTCCACAACCTTGCGGTAGCCATCCACCGCCCTTGGGTCGATACCGGCTTTGCTCCATCGCTTCGCTCGGCGTGGCGGCATCGCCACCAGCAGCCGCGCGGCCAGCCCGTTCTCGAAGTACTTCCGCGTGAGGTCTTCTCTCATCACGCCCGGCTGAATCCCGCCGGTCACGCTCACCGACGCGCGAGGAACATGTGTCATCCCGCCACCCCGGCGGTCCACCGTGATTGACCGGCCCTGAAACATTTCAAGCCATCGCGGAGCATCGCCGTTGCCACGGGCGTACCGGTCGAAACTCCCGATCCAGCCGGACAACTCGTCCCGAGCCAACAGGATGCCGTGGGGCTGATCTTGTAGCAGGCCCGCCAGCGCCTCGATAGTGGCGTCGTCTGTGACCTGTCGATCGGGTGCGGGCCGCTCGGGCTCTGCCGGAGGCTCGCCGTTACTCTTGCCCTTCTTCCAATCTGCCAAATCGCGCTCGTAATACAACCGCTCACGGTCGTACTCCTTCAGCTTGTCGGTGTATTCCGCCATCGCCCGCGTTTGAAGGTCTCGAACGGGCTCCAACGCTGCGCCGAACGCCGGGCTCTTCGACGTGCCCGATTCACCGACCACGACTGTCCAGACAATCACTGGCTCGCGCCATCCGGGTTTGAGTTCGATGCGCCGTGTGTTGCCGACTGCCGCTGCCAAGACCGCCAAAACCGGCAATGCGACGTAGGCAGGGTCGCATCCAATCCCATCGCTGGCGGATTCGATGAAGAGCCTGATAGGCTCTGGCAGAATCTCAAGCGGGAATGGCAAGTACTGGGTCTCGTCGGGCACAGGCTCGCCATCGGCTGTCCCGGCGAACGCGGCGTCGATGTCCTGCTGGGTGATGTCGGGCAGGTTCATCGCAAGCCGTCCTCCGGTTCGCGCGGGAGGCGATTGCCGTACCAGTCGAGTTCGATGTCAACGGCCCGCGCAATCTCCATCGCCAGTCGCCTGTCCCCGCGAATCCAGGCACCCGTGAGCCGAACCAGCGGGCCGGTGCCGTCGATCGGACCCCTGTTTGCCTTCTCGTGCCGGAGGCGACGCTTGAACTCGGACCGCTCGGCGCGGATCTCGTCGCCGTGAAACTCCTCAATCCACGCCCGCATCAAGGTGGAATCACCGCCCATTTCGCACCGCCTTTCTGATTCGATCGCCCGCTCCGGGGTCCGTCGGACACCCCGCGGCTATCCACTCACGAAGCTCGACCGGGCTGTAGCGGACCGACCGGCCGATCTTGCGGGACGGGATCGCGTTGGAGTTGGTGAGGGTCCACAGGGTTCGTGCGCCGAGCGAAAGTTCCGCCGCGGCCTCGTCGGCGTCGATCAGCAGAGGCATATGATCTTGGGAATCGAATGTGCCGCCCGTGTCGCCTGCAAGCCCTCGGGCGGATTCTGAGGGGTGGTTAGTCACGATTCGCCTCCGCTTTCCCCTTCGCTCTTTCGGCGAGCAACGCCGCAACAGTCGGAACGTGGACGAGCACGCTTCGCCCCGCGACAAGCGCGGGGATACGCCCGGAGTCGATTTCTTCACGCAGCCACCGTGCCGGGACACGGAGACAACGGGCCGCCAAGTTCAGCGGCAGTGGATCTGTGGAATGTGATTTGGTTTCCATGCTCGAATCGTCGAGCACTGTTCGGAAACTAAGGCGAAGCTAAGAGGCAATCAATCGGCAATCTTCGACGCGAGCCGCCGCGCCGTGTACGTCAGCCTCGCGCCGCTACGTTTGCCCTCGGGCCGCTCGGCAAGGTCGAGTTCGATCAGCTTCCGCACGATGGGGCCGATCGTTCGTTCAGACACTCGGGTAGGCGCGTCCATCTCCTCGTGAATCATCGCGGCCGACAACAGCCGCGAACTGTCGAAGCGGGCCATCGTGGCGAGCACAAGCACTTTGTTTGCGGTCAGCGCGGGCGCGTTCCGGTTCTCGCCATCGACATCCGTGTGAGAGTCCGTCGTGGGCGTCGGTGGTCGTTGCCGTGATGGCGTCCAACCCAGCACTTCACATGCTTCCACAAACAACCGCAGTGCATCATCCCTCCAAACCCTGACGATTTCGATGCGCCCTTTGACGCGCGGAACCGCCTTAGAGTCACTCCACCACACACACTCGGCCAACGGGGTGGCTTCCTCCAGCCATTCGCGCGCGTCTGGGTCAATGATGCAGCCGCACACGACGACCGCTCTTAGCGCATTGGTTTCCAGCTCGCCCCGTGGCAGGATTCGTCCGAGAAGGCGGTCTAGTTCGGTCCTTTCGTTCCGGGAAAGCAATGCACGGAAGGCCCACTCCAATCTGTCAGCACGCAGCCCATCGCCGGGGATTTCTGTGCTGGTTCTCCTGGCTGCTTTTTCGGCTGGAGTGAGCGGCGAAGCCCTGGCCGTTCCCTGCTCACGCATCACAAGATTGCGGAGCCGGTGTTCCAGATACTCCCGGACTGAAGTTTCGGAGAACTCCAAATCCAGCCATGCTCCCACGTCCGACACTTGCGGCTTCTCAGCTTCCAGACCCTGCCGAGCAGCTACGACCCACGAATCGCGCTGGAGCGCAAATAGACCTTCCAGATTGAGATTGACAATCCTGGGCATCGCACCCGCTTCTGTCGGGCCGGGCGAGCGGGACCGTGCGGCAGGTGCTAGCGCACGATCCACGCCCACGCCGATCGCCGGGAGCTACCCGGCTACCCGTAGTGAATGGGAATGCTACCCACTGGGCTGCTTTCCTGCCAGGTATCCTGGGCGAAACGCGGACCCCCGATACGGTACGGCGCCTCGGTTTTCGATGGAGCGATGTCTGCTGGTCTCCGACCTGGGACCAGTATCGCGTCTGCGCCCATCTGATACAATCCCCACATGGCACAGGGGCGAATACCACGGCTGGTGACGCGGCAGGGGGTGCTCAAGTCGCAGAAAGCCCATGTCCTCGTTCACGTCCTACCGGCGGGAGGATCCAAAAGCTGACCCAAGTCAGTGAATCCCCGGCGGCCGAGGCGGTTGATCGTCGCCGTCGCCACTGCGCGAGCTTCGCCGCCATCCTTCATGGCCGTTTCGAGGATCTTCCGGGCGGCATCCTTCCACCCGTGCACGCGCCAGCCCTCTGAATCGCTCTTCTCAAGCATCTGGATGATGCGCGCTGATCGGAGAGGATCTCTGGGGCAGATCTCGGCCAATCGCCTTACGACTATGTCGTCTGGGTCGGCGTTCGATCCCGTCGCAACGACCTCCTCCAAACGCTCGATTGACCACTGCTCGTCAAACGCCTCGGAGGCGAACCAGTATCCGAAAGTGTTTTCGTCCAGATCGCGCTGGGCATCCTCTCTGCCGACGGTCTGCCAGTAGTAATCCCACAAGCCCGTGAATCGCGCGAGTACATCTGCTGGCAAGACGACGTTTTCGCCCGAGAGGCTCTGACCGACGAATCGTACCGCGTGGGAGCGGACGTGAAGCGATGTCTGCGTGACGAGCCGCTTGATGACCCCACCATCGGTGTCTAAGGCCTTGTAGGCATCTTTGCCGAGATCACCGCGCCCGTACAGCACGATGAGGTGCTCGGCCAGTTTCCCGAACGGGTTGTCGGGATGCCGCTGAGGCTCCGGAGCGTCCTTCGCGCGCTGCACAGCATAGTTGAACTGATCGCGCAGCATCTTGTAGAACTCGATGTGCGGGTGGTTTGAGAAGAGAAATGTGTTCCACGCCGCCCAACCGAAAGCCCTCGATGCGTCCTTCTCGATGCCGCGGAGGTCGAAGATCTGCTCGGCATGTTCCCGCAGCCACTTGGCGTCCAACCAGTAGAGCAGCGAAGCCCGGTAACCAAACGCTGCCCGTCCGGCGAAGTCTTGGTCCTCGCGGCTCAATTGCCGCTCCAGGCATGCGCGCACTTCCTTCATAATCTCAAACCCGCCAGGGAACGCAGAACCCCGCTTGTCTTTGGGCACTTCCTGGTTCGCGAGCCATTCGGCGTACGCCAGGAGCGCCTGCATCGCCTTGCCCCGGGTGGAGTTGAGCATCACCAGCGCCCAATCCGTGGTTCGCGGGTCCCTCTTCTCGTCGCCGGTGCCCACGTACACCTTCGCCGGGCTGTCCAGCAGGGGCTCTACAATCTCCCACAAGGCCTCGCGGTACTCAGTGCCGAACCGAGGACGGCCGCCATCGCCCTCGGCTTTCGCAATCTCGCGGATGAGTGAGGCGATGGTGTCTCGTGACCAGTGCCAGTCCGGATCGATGAGTGAGCCCGCCTCTTCCGGCGATGTCCGCTCTTCCGGCGGCTGGCTCTCGACCCATTGGCACAGATCGATCACGGCGGACAGATCGATCTCCGTACCCTCTTTGACGGCCTCTTCCATCGCTTCGAGGAATCGGCGCGTGTAGACCGCGGGCACGCCTTCCATGAGCCGCGCTTGATGCGAATGGCTCGTCGGATTCTTGGCCGCGAGTTGCTTGAACGTCCCAGCGAGACCTTCTGTGCTTGGCGCGTCGAAATCGTGTTCGGAGGGATCTCGCGCCCAGTTGCGAAGCGCGGTGATGACTTGTTCAAAGCCCATCTCCTCCATCTGTTCGATCGTGTATGGGCTCTTGGGGCTGTACCAACCGCTGCCCGAGTACACGTTCAGATCGACCAGATCTGATTCGCCAAACCGCTCGAACAGTGCCTTGTACTGCTTACACCGTTCGCCGGACAAGTGTTCGCGAATCCAGTGAAGCCGGCAATACTGCCAGTACGCTCGCTGGTGTTCTGTCCGCTCAGTGTTATCCGGTTCGTCGTAGTAGTTTTGGTCTACCGCCTCCGGCCCTTCATCCACCCACGCGAGCCATTGTTGCTGTTGCTCAGGGGAGAATAGACCCCATTGCTTGCTCATGAGACGGGAGTACTCATGCTTCAACGCGCGGGCTGAGTAGTCCGCAAGCAATGCCCGGTCGAGCATCGCTTCCCGAGCCAGTTCAGGCTCTACGTCGCCGAATTCCGCCAGCAGGTGTAGATGAAGCCGCCTGAAGACCTGGCGTGCCCGTGCGTCAATGATGCCGAGCACGTCGCGAAGCGGGGCATCGCCCTCGCGAATGGCCAGTTCGCACGCGTCGCGCAAGCACCGGAGTAGCTTCGCAGCGAAATCGAAGTCCTTGTTCTGCTCGTGGTCTTCGATGGCCGGCCGCCAGGTGTCGGAGGACTCGTCTTTGTTGCCACGTATCTCGACCTCCGCAGTGAGGGCAGTGAGCATCCACTCAGCGACCAGACCGATGAGTTCCATCGGGCGTGAGGATGCCAGAGCGGGAATGGCTGCGTCCAGGCCCCAAAAATACCAGTGGTCCTCTTGTCTTCGCCGCCCCCGGTGTGCCGCGGAGGGCGGCACGGCAAACGCTGCGCGAAACAGGTTGAGCGCCGAATCAGCCTGCCCCTCGGAGGCCCACTTCGCCGCGATCTCGCCGGCGTCCTTAAGTCGTATCGCCTGTCCGACCTCACGGATTACCGCGCCCAGTCGAGACGCCAGGCGCGCGCCTATCGCCGCTGGCATGCCCTTGACAGCCCGTGCCATGTCATGCACAACAAGCCAGTTCTCTGTTTCGATCTCCACGAAGATGGCCGCTACTTCGTCCGGGGCAAGCGATGCCATACGCACGAGGTAGGGTGATTGCGGCCACAGCCTGCACCGCAAGCCGCCGTCCTGAACGGCCTCGACACCAGGAGGGTCCTTGAAGAGCCCGAGTTTCTTGAGCGGGAGGATCCAATGCGGGTTCTCCAGCCTCTCGAAGAAATAGCGTTGGTGATGCAGTGCGCTGAGCCGGAACACCGCGCTCTCGACCTGCTCATTGGTTGGAGTGCTCACGTTAGCCTGCTGGAGGATCTCATCGATCTCTCGCTTCCCTGCGAAGTACGGAGCGACTAGAGAATGCAACGCATTCTCAAACCTCAGGAAATGGCGCATGAGTTCGTCGTCCGTCGGTAGCTTCTCTGTACCGGGGTCAAGGTGGGCACTCCCCGTGAACCATCGGCGCTCGGTCTCGAAGACTTGCGTGAGCCAGCCCGGTGGTTGCACTCCGGTTTCAGCAAAGCGCGAGTACAGCACACGAGCGAGGGCCGGTGCGCTGCGTGTTTGCTCGCTGAATTCGAGATAGGACTTTACCAATTCGTCAACGGTACGGGCGGCCGCTACGGAGATGGTGACCTCTGTCGCAGGGTCAACGCGCGCCGATGCTGCACTCGGCCTATTCGCGAATACCTGAGGACTCTTCCAGTGCTTTGCCACAGCCGGAACGCGCTGGACGAAGGAGTCACCAGGATTCGTCCAGTGGTAATCGGCGTCGAGGGCCTCAGGTAGCTTGCCGTAGATGTCCCGCACGATGTGGCATATCAGGTACACTCGGGATGGGAAGTCTGTGTCATAGAGGAGGCGGACTGCTGCTTCATAAGCCGACGAAAGGGAAGGGGCTTCGCGGGAGAACCAGGCCCGCAACTCCAACCGCTGCGGAGTCCACACCGTTTGGTTCCGATCTGGATCAGGATCGCGAGCGCCCGGGCCATGGCTACTGGTGTCGAAGACGGACATCCTGCTGAATTATAGCTGCCGCGAAATCCAGCGCCGCACTGTGCGCTTCCGATCCGCGCGCACATCGTGCTGATGCCCGGAGAGGGCCGCTGGTGGAGAGCCTGAGGATGGCCCGCATGTCCTCCTAGCGCTCATCGGCTCGTTATTTCGTGGTTGCGCACTCAGCCTTCACCGCGCAGGCCGTTCAGGTGAAGGAGGCTGGCGAGGATTCTTTGGTCGATCGGCTCGCGGGCCTCGATCGCGGCTTCCTTCTTCCCGATCGCCTCGACATTGTCCGCGCCCCGGCCCTCACGCTTGATGGTGATCGATCCCGCCCCGAATGGCTCGTACACCTCCGCCCAATCCGGATCCCAGTCGCCCTTCGGGTCAATGGCGGCGTACGCGGCGAGTACGGCGCGGTCGAGCTTATCGTGGGCGATGCGGAGCCAGGCGGGCCGCTC
>JADFGU010000243.1 GCA_022567535.1 Planctomycetota bacterium
CCCACCCCCGTGTGCCGCTCGAAGAGAGCCCGCGCTGGCGCTTGGGCCTCTTTGGGTTGCGTGCAGCGATTGCATCCAGGATACTGACGGCGATGAACCCGCCTCGCGCGTTTCTGCTCACGTGGACCACCTACGGCACATAGCTGCACGGCGACGCGATGGGGTCGGCAGATCGGAGCGGCGAACACCAGCACGGCCGACCCTACATCAAAGAAAACCGCGCGCGAGATCGCTTCGAGCGAACAGAGCTTCGCAGCAGCCCGGTCGTGCTTGACGAGCGCCTACGAACAGTTGTCGAGCAAACGATCATCGATCATATCGAGTATCGAAGGTGGGCTTTGCACGCGATCAATGTTCGGACGAATCACGTTCATGTTGTTGTCTCATGCTCTTGCCCACCCGAGAAACCACTCCACGAGTTCAAGGCCTGGGCGACGAGGCGACTTCGCGAGGCGGAACTGGTCGGTTCGGACGCGCGGGTGTGGACCCGGCACGGCAGCACGCGGTACCTCTTCAACGACGACGTGGTCGAACGAGCGATCCGGTACGTCCGCGACAGCCAGGGACCGCCGCCAAAGTTCTGAGCCCGATCCCGCAATCGCGCCGTTTTACGCGCAGATAAGGAGGCCCAAGCGCCAGCGCGGGCTCTTCTGCCCCAACCCACCACACCCCTTGCCGCTCGCAGAAGCCCGCGCTTGCGCTTGGGCCTCCTAAACTACTGCATGACGAACGCGAACGACACCTACACCAGCCCGCTGGCGACGCGGAACGCCAGCGAAGCCATGCTCCGGATCTGGTCGCCGCGGCACAAGTTCCAGATCTGGCGGCGGATCTGGCTGGCTGTGGCCGAGGCCCAGAAGGAGTGCGGGCTGGATATCACCGACGAGCAGATCGCCGAGCTTCGGGCAGCCGTGGACAGGGGGATCTCGGACGACGAGATCACGCGTGCCGAGGAGTACGAGCGCGAGTTCCGCCACGACGTGATGGCCCACGTGCACGCCCTGGGTGACGCCTGCCCCAAGGCCAAGCCGATCATCCACCTGGGTATGACGAGCCAGGACGTGGTGTGTAATGCGGATGATCAGTTGATTGGCGCGGCTTTGCATCTCATCACGGACAAGACATCGCGCGTTGTGCTTGTCTTCGGAGAGCAAGCCGACCGTTGGAAGTCGCTTCCGACAACTGGATTCACACATTATCAGCCGGCTCAGCCCGTGACTGTGGGGAAGAGACTGGCTCAATGGAGCCACGACCTCCACTTGTGTGTCCATCGGCTCTGGGCTTATGCCGACGGCCCGCTGTCTCGCCAGCGAGGTTTTAGGGGAGCAACCGGCACGCAAGCGAGCTTCGCAGCGATCTTGGAGGATCCGGATCGGTTCGAAGAAGTTGCACTGAGTCGGCTGTATCACTGGGACCGCGACCCGGAGATTGGTGAGCTCGCGGACGAGACATTTACCATAACTGGGCAAACCTATCCAAGGGTCATGGATGCGTTTGTGCTCAGCGACCTCGCTGCCACCGCCGCCGTGCTCCACAAGATCGCGACCGACATCCGCCTGCTCTCCAACCGCAAGGAGCTGGACGAGCCGTTCGGCGATAAGCAGGTTGGCTCGTCGGCCATGCCCTACAAGCGCAACCCCATGCGGTGCGAGCGGATCTGCGGCCTCACGCGGTTCGTGATGAACCTGGTCGGCAACGCCTACGACACGGCCGCGACGCAGTGGCTCGAACGCACGCTGGACGACTCGTCCAACCGGCGGCTCACGCTGCCCGAGGCCTTCCTCGCGCTCGACGGCTCGCTGGACCTCATGCACAACGTCGCCAGCGGGCTCATCGTCAACCAGGCCATGGTCCGCAAGAACCTCATGCTCGAACTGCCCTTCATGGCGACCGAGAACATCCTCATGGCCGCGGTCAAGGCGGGCGGCGATCGGCAGGACCTGCACGAGCGCATCCGCGTGCACAGCCAGGCAGCCGGGCACCGCGTCAAGCAGGAGGGGCTCGACAACGATCTCATCGAACGCCTCAAAGGCGACGAGGCGTTTCACACGCCCGCGCTCAAGCACGAACTCGACTGGTCCGACCTCATGGACCCGATGAACTACATCGGCCGCGCACCGGAGCAGGTCGATCGGTTTATCACCGACGTCGTCGAGCCACTGCGCGATCAATACGGCGACGCGATCAAGGAACTGGGCGCGAGCGAGCCGAAGGTGTAAACGAACGCGGCAAGTCAATGGAAAAAGGACCGCCCCATCGGACGGTCCTTTGCTAATCGCTATTGGCGCATGTAGTCGTTTCTGTTGGATCCATCAAAAGCGACCCGATCGCAGGCAGCACCGCTTGAAACCGCTTCCCGCTTCCGCACGGGCAGAGGTCACTGCGCCCGAGCTTCTCCAGAAACTCTTTCTTGCCCATCGGAGTTTGGACGCCTCGCGGGCCGCGCTTGACCTGCGTCTCTGAGGGGTATCCACGACGACGTTTGCTCGTGCGTTCAAAAACGATCCTGGTTGTCTTGGCTGAAGTTTTGCATGTCGTGCCTCCTTCAATTCGTGGAGAGGGATCTTACGCCTCGTCGGGCGTGTCCGTCCAGCTTCGGAAGACGTCATTGGCCCAGATTCTCGGCACGACCTCGAATCGACCGGTCCGCATCACGCAGTGTGCACAGACCTCAGTCCGCCGGCACGCATCGGCCTTCGGCCCAGTCGCGCAGGGCCTGCACGCGTTCGGCCATCGTGACCGACAGCGGCGGCGAGCCGACGATCGCGTCCACCACCGTCCGCGTCGAGATGTCTTCGCCTCCGCCGGAGAACGCTGCGTGCAGTGCGGAGATGATCGCCTGCTCGATCTCGGCCCCGCTGTACCCGTCCGAGGCCGCGACGAGTTTCGGCAGGTCGAACTGATCCGGCTCGCGACCCCGCTTGCTCAGGTGAATCCGAAGAATCTGCTCGCGCGCCTCGACGCCGGGCAGATCGACGAAGAAGATCTCGTCGAATCGTCCCTTGCGCATGAGCTCGGGCGGGAGCGACTCGATGTCGTTGGCGGTGGCGACCATGAAGACCGGCTCCTCATGCTCTTGCATCCAGGTCAGGAGCGTGCCGAACATGCGCCGGCTGAGCCCGCCGTCGGTGCTCTGACCCGCCGCGGACGCGAAGCCCTTCTCGATCTCGTCGATCCAGAGGACGACGGGGGACATGGCCTCGG
>JADFGU010000028.1:0-2680 GCA_022567535.1 Planctomycetota bacterium
TGCTGCGACAGCTCCTGCAGGCGGAATCGTTCGAGCACTTCCTGGCCAAGCGCTACCCCGGCCAGAAGAGGTTCAGCCTCGAAGGCGCACAATCGCTCATCCCGCTGCTCAACCATCTGGTCGAGGCGGCATCGGCACTGGGCGTCGAGGAGGTCGTGCTGGGGATGGCCCACCGCGGTCGGCTCAATGTCCTCAACAATGTCATCGGCAAGACCTACGAGCAGATATTCACCGAGTTCGAGGACAGCTGGGCGGAGGACTACACCGACGGCGGGGGCGACGTCAAGTACCACCGGGGCTACTCCGGAACGCGGGAGTTTCGTAGCGGCCGAACGCTCAAGCTCGTCATGTCCTCAAATCCAAGCCACCTGGAGTCGGTCGACGGAGTCGTCGAGGGCCGCTGCCGCGCCAAGCAGAGGCTGCGCGGCGATCTCGAGCGTCGGCGCGTGATCCCGGTGCTGATTCACGGCGACGCCGCCATCGCCGGCCAGGGACTGGTCGCCGAGGTGCTCAACCTTTCGCAGCTGGAGGGGTACACGACCGGCGGCACGATCCACATCGTCGTCAACAATCAGATCGGGTTCACGACCTCGCCCGCCGACGCACGGTCCAGCCGTTATTGCACCGATGTCGCGAAGATGATCGACGCCCCGGTGTTCCACGTGAACGGCGACGATCCGGAAGCCTGCGCCGCGGTCGCTCAGTTCGCGATCGAGTATCGCCAGCGCTTCCGTAAGGATGTCTTCATCGACTTGGTCTGCTTCCGGCGCTACGGGCACAACGAGCAGGACGAGGCGTCGTTCACCCAGCCGCTCCTCTACGAGAAGATCTCGAAAAAGCCCGGCGCGCTCAAGGAATACGCCAAACGACTGCTGGCCGACGGCGTCATCGACGAGGCCGACATGCGCACGATCCGCGAGCGGCTCGAACAGGCGCTGGATCAGGCACAAGAGGCGGCCAGGATGTCGCCCTACGACCCGACGATCGACCCCGGCAGCCATCGCTGGCAGGGCATGACCGGTGAATACAAGTTCGACGATCACGACACATCGGTGCCGATGGAGGTTCTTCGGGAGGTCTGCGCCGCGATCGGCCACGCCCCGGACGGGTTCAATCTCAACCGGAAGCTCGCGAAACTGCTCAAGGCCCGCGCGGCGCTCCCCGAGACGAAGCGCATCAGCTACGCCGACGCGGAGACGCTCGCCTACGGCACGCTCCTGCTGGACGGGTACGGCATCCGGGTGAGCGGCCAGGACTGCCGTCGCGGCACGTTCAGCCACCGCCACGCCGTGCTCCGCGACGCCAAAACCGCCCAGCCGTACATCCCGCTCAACAACATCCGCGAGCTGGGTGTGTACGGCACGGACGAGGCGCCCGGCACGACCGCTCCCGACGGCAGACCCCGGCAGGGCACGCTGTGCATCTACGACAGCCCGCTGTCCGAGCAGTCCGTGCTCGGGTTCGAGTACGGGTACTCACTCGTCGATCCCGGGATGCTCGTGGTGTGGGAGGCGCAGTTCGGCGATTTCGCCAACGGCGCGCAGGTCATCATCGACCAGTACCTCGCCTCGGCTGCGACGAAATGGGAACGCTGGTCAGGGCTGGTGCTGCTGCTGCCGCACGGGTACGAGGGGGCGGGGCCGGAGCACTCGTCGGCACGCCTGGAGCGCTTTCTCCAGCTGTGCGGCAACGGCAACATGGAGATTGTCTACCCGACCGACGCCTCGCAGATCTTCCACGTCCTGCGCCGCAGCGTGGCGCGGTCGTTCCGCAGGCCGCTGATCGTCCTGACGCCCAAGAGCATGCTGCGTGTGCCGACCGCGTCGATTGACGAGCTCGCACACGGACGATTCCGCGAGATCATTGATGATCCGATCTTCACCGCCGAGGGCGCTGACGGCACGGCGTCCCCGCCCAGAAGCGGCGTCCGACGCGTCATCTACTGCACGGGCAAGGTCTATTACGATCTCGCCAAACGCCGCGAGCAGCTTGCCCGGACGGATCTGGCGATCATTCGGATCGAGCAGCTCTACCCGTTTCGGACGGAAATGATCGAGGAGATCAACACGTCATACCCCGCCGCTGCCGAGCACGTGTGGGTCCAGGAAGAGCCTCGCAACACCGGCGCGTACCAGTACATCGCGGACGCATTCTACGATGAGCTCGGGATCGATCGCATCGGGTACATCGGGCGGGACGCCAACGCGTCGCCCGCGGTCGGGTCGCTGAGCGTGCACAAGCGAGAGCAAGAGGCGATCATCGCGAAGGCGGTCGGCCCATCGCCCGATACTGAGTTTGCCCAGCCCGGCAAGAAAGTGAATGCCTCGACGTGAGGCGCCGCATCCGACTCGCAGTCGACCAGAGTACGAGAGAAAGCCCCGCACCATGCCCGTCGACATCGTGATCCCGAACGTAGGCGAGTCGGTCACCACCGGCGTCATCGCCACGTGGCTCAAGTCCGACGGCGAGTGGGTCGACCGCGACGAGACCGTGCTCGAACTCGAGACCGATAAAGTCACGATGGAAGTGCCGGCGCCTGCGGCCGGGCTGGTGTCGCACTCGGCCAACGAGGGCGACGAGGTCGAGGTGGGTTCGGTCGTCGGCTTGATCGACGATGCCGCCACACCGCCCGCAGAGCCGAGTGCGCAGACGGATACGACGACCGTCGAGTCTTCCACTG
>JADFGU010000028.1:2690-15229 GCA_022567535.1 Planctomycetota bacterium
TCCAGCTGCACCGTCGTCCAAGACCACGACCGCACCACCCGTGAGCAGTGAGTCCCGCGCCACGCCGCTCGCGATCAAGGTGGCCACGCAGTTAGGCGTCGATCTCGCGAACGTCGTCGGCACGGGCGCCGGGAACCGCATTCGCGAGCAGGATGTGCGGACGTTCGCGCAGTCGGGCCCGGGCGCCATTGAGGCGGCGGAGTCGGCGCCGGATCCCGTCGCGACCCGAAGTGTCACGCGCGAGCGCATGTCGCCGCTGCGCCGGCGCATCGCCCAGAGGCTGGTCGAGGCCCAGCAGACGGCCGCGATGCTGACGACCTTCAACGAGTGCGACATGACACACGTCATGGCGCTGCGCAAGAAGCACAAGGAGGCGTTCGCGGAGAAGTTTGGCGTGGGCCTGGGGTTCATGTCGTTTTTCATCAAGGCCGCCGCCGCCGCCCTGCGGGCCTTTCCGAGAGTCAACGCCTACATCGTCGATGACGAGGGCAGCCCAGCTGTCGAGTCGCACGATTTCTACGACATTGCCGTGGCGGTCTCGACGCCCAAAGGGCTTGTGGTCCCGGTGATTCGCAATGTCGAGCGCCTGTCGTTTGCCGAAATCGAGCTGGCCATCAAGGATCTCGCTACCCGGGCGCGCGACGGCAAGCTGTCGCTCGACGAGATGACCGGTGGCACGTTCACGATCACCAACGGCGGGGTCTTCGGCAGCCTGCTCTCAACGCCGATCCTCAACCCTCCGCAGTCGGCGATCCTCGGCATGCACACGATCAAGAAACGTGCCGTCGAGGACCCGAACAATCCGGGGCAGATCGTCCTGCGCCCCATGATGTACCTCGCCGTGAGCTACGACCATCGCATCGTCGACGGCGCCGAAGCCGTGCAGTTCCTCGTGGCTGTCAAGGAGGCCATCGAGGATCCGAGCCGGCTCATGCTCGAACTCTGATACCGATCGCAGTCGGCGTGCGAGCGCGCACAACATCCACAATTCATGGATTCATCGTCGCCGGATCGGAGGGTGATGCCACCTCGGATTCCGCGTGGGCGGGCGCCTAATCCCGCTCGGGTTCGAGCAGATGCTCGAGCAAACCTCCGCACGACGTCCACAGCATGTCGTACACACGCTCGAACCCGTCGCCCGAGCCGCTGTATGGATCCGGCACGTCGAGCTCCCGCCCTTTGCGATCGCGCATCGCAGGGTCGAACGAGCGCATGAGCCGAATGCGCCCTGGCGGTGCACCCAGCGCGACCAGATCGCCGACATTCAATCGATCCATCGCCACCAGCAGATCAAAGCGCTCGAAGTCGCACTCGGGATCCACCTGGCGACCGATGCTGGTCAGTTCGATGCCGTGCCGGGCGCCCACCTCGATCGAGCGCGCGTCGGCGGCGTGACCAACGTGCCAATCCCCAGTCCCGCACGAGTCCACCTCGAACCGATCCAGCACGCCCCGCTGATCGGCCATGTGCATGAAAATTCCCTCCGCCAGCGGAGAGCGGCAAATGTTTCCCATACACACAAACAGCACGCCGGTTCGATCACTCATACCGGGAGCGTAGCCGGTTCGTCGGCCCTCGATGCGGGCGCGCGGCGGACCGCTGCCCACGCCCGCTCGACCATGGCGGCGAATTCCAGGCCGTCGATCGCGGCCGCCGCGGCAGAGGCACGCGCCGAGACCGACTCCAGAAGGCTTCGATCCGACAGGATGGGCAGGAGCTTTCGGCCGAGTTCCGGCAAAGACGCGTTGAACGCAACGCACGCCTCGGCGACCTCGTGCGGGTACAGCGACTCGACGGCGAGCGAGCGCGGCGCCACGACCGGCACGCCAGCACGGTGCGCCGCGGCGATCAAGAGCGTCGCGCTCGTGGACGCTGGGAGAGCCTCCGGGTTCGCCCAAGACCGATCTCCCTCGCACACCCCCACGTCGGCGATGCGCAGCAGGTCCGGCAACGGACGCTCGCTGACGAAGACCCGCCACGATCGACGGCGGCCCGCGTGAAACCGCAGCGCCCGAGCGAGCTGGCTCGCACCCCTGGGAACGATGCCCACGCACGCGCACCCGCTCGTCTGGAGCACGTCCAGCAAGAACATGAACCGCATGGCATCGGCTTGTGCCGCCGTCTGACCGAGCAGCAGCAGCACAATCTCGTCGGGCATGATGCCGACGGATCGCCGCTTCGCGTCGCGCTCGGTCTCGATGAGTTCGGCAGGAGACGGCAGCGGCGCGACATCGATCGAGCGAAAGTCGCCGAACGTGTCCTCCCATGCCTGCAGCGCGTCTTCTGCGAGCACCACGAGCGCTGTCCCGCGCAGGGCCGGGCCCAGCCGCCATCTTGAAATCCGCTCCGTCGGGAGCGACCGCGCCCCGATCGCGCCGAACTGAGTCGGCCGCTGCAAGAGCGTGGCCGCACGCGGGACGCCGGGCACGGCTGCGTGCGCAAGGCACAACGTCTGCTCGCTCCAGCAGTGTACGACATCGGGCTCGCCGCACTCGGCGATCACACGCCGCACAGCAGGCTTGGCCGTCATGATTCGTCCGGGGCCGGCGCGCAGGTGCATCGCGTGGTCGAGCGCGTGCGCCTCGGCTGACATCCTCGTATTCGACCCGCCGATCAGGCAGATCTCATGCTCGGTCTGGCGTGTGCGCGCCACGAGTGAGCGGCAGGCATAGAGCGCCGCGTCGCCGGCCGGCTCGGGGCCGATCCCCAGCGTCGACGCGCCCACGTCGATCAAGTGGAGGATTCGCATGCGTTCGTTGTCAGTTCCCCTCGCGGGCGCTGAAGGTCTGCTCAACTTCATAAAAGAGTTCCGCGATCGCCTTGCCGCTGTACAGCGCCAAGTCGAGTTCAACCTGCGCCCGCGCGGAGAACGACTCGGGCAACGACGTTGTCTTCGCATCCATCTGAACGGTCATCTTGTACCCGGCCGGAGCATCCGGCCACAGGACGGTGTCGTTGGCCGCGTCCACGACCTTGACGCGGACGACCGAAGTGGGCCGAAACGTCTGGCCGTCCGGTGCCAGCGTGAACCTGTCGAACGTGACCCAGAGGACGACCTCCGCCCCGACATCGCGGCCGAGTTGCGGGATGGTCCGGCGCTCACCCGGCGTCTCGCGGTTGACGAGCGCGAGTACGTACTGTGAGCTCACCATGTCCACGGCCACCGCGCGCCGGTCGATCAGGCGTTCCTCGATCTGCTGCGAGACCACCACGCGGTACTGCCGCCGCGGGAAAACCGTGTTCGGATCGTCCACGAGGACCGTCGTCACGCGGTGCTTGTCGAGCGTGTATTCCTCGGGCACGCGAGGGGGCCCGTGTGCGAGCAAAAAGGCCGGGCCAAGAATGTTGCACCCGGTCGCCCAGAGAGCGGTGCTGCAAAGCAGTGCGCACAGAACGACCACGCTCGACCGCCGCACGATCCGAACCGTATTGAGATCAGAAGTCCAGATCACGCGGCTCCTCGTGGTCGTACATAAGCCAGGCGGCGCGGCGTGCGAACCGCTCGATAAGCGCGCCCTGCACCTGCGCCGCCGTGTAGTCCGCAGCCGTGTGTCCCTCACCGGGCGGAAACCCGACGCGGACCTGGGTCTCGAAGACCGCGTCGTTCGGAAGAGCCGAATCGATCGCGAACACGCGGACGGTTCCCGCGGCCTCGCCCTTCCAGATAAACCTGTTCCCGGCGTCGTGCAGCTGCAACGAGAAGATGTCGATGACGACCAGGCGCGAGACCTGGAGTTCCTCGCCCAGCTCCGCCGGCATCATGGCCCGCCAGCGCGGGTGGTTCGCCAGCCACTGCAGCTGCCTGCTCGGAGGGATGTAACCTGTCGTCTCCCCGGCGTCCTTGGGCTCCGGGAGATTCGCGCTGAGCAGTTCGTTCACATTGATCGAGATGAGGTCCGCCGCACCGGGAAAATCCGCGAGGATCGCCCGGTCGGCTCGGACAACCACCGTGAAATTCTGCCCGGGAAGTCCGTCGTACTGCCCGGCCACCTTCTTCGGCGTGCTCTCCTGCACGGTGTAGGCAATGAAACCGAACAGTTGGCACCCGCCCGAAGCGCAGGCGCCAGCCGACAGCCCCAAGGCCGCGGCGATCCGACATGACGATCTCAGCCAGGCTCTGTTCAACGTCCACACTCCGAGGGGAGGAAATCGACCGCTCCGGCTCCTACGCAGAAGACCAGGTCACGATCTTGTACGCCCACGCGGCCAAGACGGCTCCACCGATTATCCACATGACCGAAGGTCGGATCATCCCGGCCGCGGCCTGGCCGATCCCCGATCCGAGCAGCGCCACGTGCAGTGACCCCCAGAACGCGATTGCCGTGCCCAGAGCGAGGAGAAACCCGAACGGCTGGGCCGCTGCCGACGCGACAAACATCCCTTCAGCCGCGAAGGCGAATGCGGTCGTCATCCCACAGGTCGGGCAGGGCCTGTCGAGCATGGTCGCCCAGGAGCACTCGCGCATCCCGAGCTGCGTGTGCGTGCCGTGACCGTTTGCCGAGGGGTTCAGCCATGCCGCCACGCCCAGAAGCAGGAGACAGCCGGACGCGATGAGGCCTGCCAACGCCCTGCCCGCCCCCGGCACCGAGGCCGATCGCGAGCCGGTTGTGGTGGCGCTGGGCATGGCCCGGATTGTAAGGGCGCCATGGCGAGCGGGTTCAGGCCGCCCTGCCGTTCCGACGAGCCGGATCCCAATCGTTCCGCCAAGGGTTGCGTGCCTTCAGCCCGTTCACGGCACCGGCAGCGAGCGGACCCGGGCGGCCGAGCAGGTACCCCTGTGCGTACCCCACCCCCAGATCAGTCACGGTCTCAAGCTCCTCGGCACGCTCGATCCCTTCGGCCACCACACGGATCCCGTTCTCGTGCGCAAATCGTACGATGGCCGCGACGAGGCTCTGCCGGAACGGGTCTGCGTCGATATCCGCCAAGAGCAGCCGATCGAGCTTGAGCCAGTTCGGCCGGATTGAGGAGATCTGGTTCAGCCCGCTGGCGCCCGCGCCCACATCGTCAATGGCGATATCGAATCCGCGGGCGCGCAACGATTGGACCCGCTCGGGCAGCCCCGGCAGCAGCCCACCGGCACAGCGCTCCGTGATCTCGAGCACGATGTCCGCGGGCGACAGTTCGGGCGTCGCGCCCAGCGCCACGAGAATCTCGCTCATGAACCGCTCGTCCATGATCACCGAGGGTGAGCAGTTCAGGAAGAGCCTCACGCCGCTCGGCCAGCCCGCCAGCCCCCCCAGCGTCACCGCCCGCGTCAGCCTTTCGAGCGGCCAGAGCATGCCCAGTTGCTCGGCGGCCTCGAACAATTCGCCCGCGTTCGAGAACGCGCACCCGCCCAGCGGTCGGCTCAGCGCTTCGAGACCGAACGTCCGCCGCTCACGCAGATCCACGATTGGCTGAAAGACCGACTCGATGCACCCGCCGGCGATCGTCGTTCTCAGCCGCTGACGCTTCGTTCGCCACTCGCGGCTGATCCGCCGGCGCGTCGTCTCGAGTCCTGTCGCCAATGGCATGTCCCAGCCTCTCTCCAGCCGCCGCTGCAGCTTCTCTCATCCCCGCTCTGCTCTCTCCCCATCCGGGCGTTGCACCGCTCCGCACGTCTGTGCATTCTGAGATCGGCCCTGTCAAGGCCGATCTTCCTGCGATCAGGCTGCCGGCGTCGGCACCGGCGCGGTTGCACCGCCACGACCGTCTGGGACGGTGCGTTCTCGGGCAAAGTCCTCTGAACAGGCTGGTTTTCGGATGCTCCCGAACGCGCCGAAGGACCGATTACACCGCTTCAAGCGCGCTCAGTTGAACGTGAACACGCCCTTGCGGAATCCGTACAGGTACGCGACGATCGTCGTGAACAGGAAGAAGAAGATTCGGCCCAGCCAGACCGTCGCCTGCTCAGTCCCCACCGACAGGTTCGGGAACGTCATCGCCCACGGATACAGGAAGATAATCTCCACGTCAAAGAGCAGGAACACCATCGCGATCTCGTAGAAGCGCACGTTGAAACGCTTGCGGGCCGTGCCCACCGGGTTCATCCCCGACTCGTAGGTCATGCTCTTCACGTCGCCGGTGCGGCGCGGTCCGATCAGCCGCGTCAGCACGAGGTTCGCCACCGCGAAGCCCGTGGCCATCACGATGACCAGGCCCACCGCGAGGTAGTTGGTGAGATCCGTGGACGTGAGCGTGGGGGCACTCATGGGTGCGGATGATAGCCGCCTGTCCCCGGATTCGGCCCAGTCCGGCAACGCTCGCGCCACCGGTTGGTACGTGGCAGGAACCCGCTGCCAATGGGCTCCATGGCCACCCGGCTTGACTGTCAGCTTGGCAGCCGCCCGGAAACCGGGAGGGGTCGCTGACAGTCGGACCTGCGGGATCAGGATTGGAGATCGGCTCTAACTCAATACAGGGCCATGCTTTGCGTCCAGACCCGCTTTGGCACCGCGATTGCCACCCTTGGGACCGGGGAGTGCATGCGCCCACAGTGTCGGGCGGGCTCTCGCCAGCTGATTCCCAACCCCACACCCGTACAGACGGAGCAACGACCCATGGCAGTCAAGGATCTCACCTTCGAGGCTGACGCACGCAAAGCCCTGTATGCCGGCGTTGAGAAGCTCGCCAGGGCCGTCAAGGCCACACTCGGACCACGCGGACGAAACGCGATCATCGACAAGTCCTGGGGTGGGCCGACCGTCACCAAGGACGGCGTGACGGTGGCCGAGGAGATCGAGCTGAAGGACCCCGCTGAGAACATGGGCGCCCAGCTGGTCAAGCAGGCGGCGACAAAGACATCGGACGACGCGGGCGACGGCACGTCCACCGCGACCGTTCTGGCCGAAGCCCTCTTCCGCGAGGGGCTCAAGCACATCGCCGCGGGCGTGGATCCCGTCGACGCGGTCGTCGAGGGCGTCGCATCGCAGGAGAGCGATCCCAACGACATGTCGGTCGGGTATGGAGGACTGCCCAACGAGGATGGCGTGGTGCAGCTGGACTCGTGCGTCATGCACGGGCCGACGCACAAGGCGGGCGCCGTGGCCGCCATCGAGAACATCAAGAACCCCGCAGCCGTCGCACTGCTCGTCCTCAAGACCACCGACCACGTCATGCTGGTGGGCCGGGGCGCGACGCGGTTCGCTGTGGCCAACGGCTTCAAGGAAGAGAACCTCCTGACCGACCGGGCCCGAGCCGCATGGCTCAAGTGGAAGCGCAACCTCAACCCCAACGACGACTGGCTCGACGACGACCAGATGGACCTGCCGCCCGGAGAAGATCGCCGAGGCGCCGACGCGGGGGGGACCAACGGACTCTATGTGGAATGGCGTGACGGCGTGCCGTACACCTACGGAACGATCAACTGCTCGGCGGTCAACGACGACGGCGATTGCGCCAGCTGCACCACGACCAGCGGTCTGAGCTACAAGATCCCGGGCCGCGTCGGAGATTCGCCCATCATCGGCGCCGGCATGTACGTTGACAACGCGGTGGGCGCAGCGGGGGCCACGGGTCGGGGCGAGGCTGTCATACAGAACTGCGGCGCCTTCTCCATCGTGCGCGAGATGGAGAACGGGCTGACCCCCACTGAGGCGTGCCTGGCCGTCCTCAAGAGGATCGTGGACAACACCAAGCAGAAACGCCTGCTCAACTCGCGTGGCGAGCCGAACTTCGGCGTCACCTGCTACGCCGTGCGGAAGGATGGCGCGTACGGATCGGCGACGATGCGCGGCCGCGGCATGTTCGCCGTGAACGACGGCGACGGCGCCAGGCGCCAGGAGTGCGCCTCGTTCTACGGGTAATCGCTCCTCCGGTCGCCCACGCGACGCGGACAATGAAACCCGCCGTTGTCTATACCCAATGATCTGCCGAACCACCGGGCCTGGAAGCCGGGCGGCCGCGTACGCTCTGAACCGGGCCGATGCGCGCCGCGTAGATCCAGACCCGGCCCGAACCACGCCTTCCCCGCACCGCCGGCCCCAGCGATGAACGCCCGATGATCGAAACCAAGGAGATTCGGGTTGATTACGGCGACGTTCACGCCGTCGCCGATCTCACCGTCTCCATCCCCACCGGCGAGGTCTACGGTCTGATCGGACCCAACGGCGCGGGCAAGACCAGCCTCATCCGGGTGCTGGCGACGCTGCTCAAGCCTACGTATGGCGACGCGCGAATCGCGAACATCGACGTGGTCGAGGAGCCCGCCCGCGTGCGCCGCCTGCTGGGCTATATGCCCGACCTGGCGCCTGTCTACGAAGACCTCAGGTGCTGGGAGTTTCTCGACCTCTTCGGCGCCGCGTACTTCGTCAGCCGGCGCGAGCGGCGACGACGAATCGACGCGTGCATCGATCAGGTGGGGCTTCAGTCCAAGCGCCAGGCCATCGCCGGCACGCTCTCCCTGGGAATGAAACAGCGGCTGGTGCTGGCCAAGACGCTCCTGCCGGACCCCGAGGTGCTGCTGCTGGACGAGCCGGCCAGCGGGCTCGACCCCATGGCCCGCATTGACATGCGGAACATGATCCGCGACCTCGCCCACTCCGGGAAGACCATCCTGATCTCGTCGCACATCCTCAACGAGCTCTCGGAGTTCTGCGGCTCGATCGGCATCATGGAGAAGGGGCGGCTCATCCTCAGCGGCCGGATCGACGAGATCCTCGCGAACCTCTCGCACAAGAAGCGGATCGTGGTCGAGACTCTGGACCCGGCCGCGCGGGCCGCCGAGGTTCTATCCGGCCTCGATGGCGTGAGTTCGTGCAAGGCCGAGGCGTTGCGGGTCGAGTTCGATCTTGAGGGCGATGAGAATGACGTAGCCGAGCTGCTCCGAAGCCTCGTCGATCGCGGCATCAGGATCAAGGCGTTCTACGAGCGTCAGCAGGGCGTCGAGGACATCTTCCTCCAGATCGGCGCCAAGGAGGTCTCGTGACCAGGCCGCGCTTTGGCACCTCCATGTTCGTCAACCCGATCTGGCTGAAGAGCGCGCGGGCGCGGCTGCGATGGAAGCACGTCATCAGCTGGGGCACGGTCACGGTCAGCCTCACCGCCTTCGTCTTCATGATCATTTATATGAACATGACCGAGCAGATGGGGGCCACAGCGGCCGCGGCTGCCAAGGCTGCCCTCCCCGGCATCGTTGTCGTGCAGGCCACGATTCTCATGGTGCTCGGCACCGGCGCCGTGGCCTCGGGCATCGCACAGGAACGCGACGACCGCCTCATCGACTACCAGCGATTGACCCCGATGTCGCCGACGTCCAAGATTCTCGGTTATCTATTCGGGCTGCCTGTGCGCGAGTACTTCTTGTTCGCGCTGACCCTGCCGTTTCTGGCCGTCGCGGTGGCGATCAGCGGGTTCTCTCTCTTCACGCTCGCGCATTTCTACGTCGTATTCTTCACGTCGGTGTGGGTATATCACATGACCGGGCTCGTGGCCGGCATGCTCTCGACCAGGCCGAGATTCGCTTCGATGCTCTCGATGGGCTTCGTGTTGGTTCTCTACTTCGCCCTTCCCAATCTTTCGCGCATCGGGATCACCTACTTCGAGTTCCTCACCATCCGGCCGACCTTTTTCGGCCTGCTGCAACAGGAATTGCCCCAGGGAATCGGCGACAGTGCGCCGGTGCTGGCGGGCATCGACACGTTCCGCGACGTCCCCTTCTTCAACCTCTTCCTGCACCCGACCGTCTACACACTGCTGGTGCAGGGTTTCCTGCTCTGTGTGATGTTCGTCGTCGTCCACCGAAAGTGGCGCAACCAGAGCAACCATGCCCTGTCGAAGATCCAGGCCCTGGCTGTCTACTCCGGCGTCCTTGCGTTCGCCCTCGCCAGCGTCTGGCCCATCATCGCCGATGCGGGCGTTCGCCAGCAGGTCTTCGGCGCCCTGGAGAGGCGAGGCCCGGGCATGCACCCCACCGAATCGCTGCTCATCCTGCTCCTGGTCCTGTTCATGATCGTCGGCGCCGCGTTCTTCGTCGTGATTCTCGGCGCCACGCCCTCACGCCATACCGCCATCGAGGGCCTGAGAAGAGCGCACAAGCATGGGCGACGGCGGGTCAGACTCAACAGCGACGCCGCCTCCAGCCTGCCACTCACCATCGTCATGCTCGGGCTCACGTTTGTCGCGCTTGTCACACCGCTTCGCCTCGCGCAGCACTCGGGCATGTTCTTCATCGACCCGCCCTCGCTGATGAGCACGCTGTCGTTCATTGTCCTGCTCGGGGCAATTGCGCTCTTCATGCAGGGATTCCGCGAACGCTGCGGGCTGCGCGTCTTTCTCATCACCATCTTCCTGCTCTGGATCGTGCCGTGGTTCGCGATGACGATCATGTTCTCGGCCCAGAACGCATGGATCGCCGGCGCGTACGTCGGCCTGCCATGCCCGCCCGTCGCCGTGTGGATCGCGATCGGCACGATTCTCGAATCAGCGACGCCCGTGCCGGGCCGATCGCCCGAATACCTCATCCCGGAACTCGTGCAGAGCCGGCACGCGCTGCTCACCACCAGCCTGGTGCTGTACGGCGCGCTCGCCGCGGGCATGCAGTTCGAGTTGTGGCGATGGAAACGGCGCGCGCACTCATCCGTGCGCCTGGCCACGCCCGCGCTCACTGAGCGGTAGCTCCCCCGAGACCACCCGGGCACGCGCCGGATTCACGATCAATGTCCGCCGAGTGAACCGCTTCTCGCGCGACGGGATCGGCGCGTCCGAGACCGATGACCCGCCTGGGTTTCAGGCACCAGCTTGAACGCGAGCGGCGTGTTCGGACCCGTTGCGAGTGCGTTTGGCCCTTCGAGAGGGGGGCTCTGGCAAGGGCGATGAGCCCCCGGTATGCTGGCCCGGATGGACCCCAAGATCCCGACATCTGAATACCGCGACATCGAAGCGTTGATCGCTAGTGACGAGAGCCCGGTAGGCATCGACGCCAAGAAGACGCACGTCATCATCATCCACAAGCTGGTTCAGATCGAGGCTCGGCTCAAGAGGCTCGAGAGCCTCATCGACGGCCAAAATACCTGACCACATCCGGATGGCATGAGACGCATGCGCGGGGACGATTGCGGTGGTGTGCTCGTCCTCAGCGCTCGCCTTCGTGGGCGGTCGAGTCGAGCGACGCGACCAGCGCTCGGATCTCGCCGGCCAGAATCGCGGGTCGGGTGAGGTGGATGTTGTGCCCGACCCGCTCGAGCGAGACCACTCGGACGCCGATCGAAGAGACCAGGCTCCGCTTCAAGTACTCGACGGTCCCGTCGTGCGGACATACCGGATCCCACGTGCCGTGCACCACCACAACCGGACAGGTGACCCGATCAAGGAGGTCGATCATGTCGCGGTTCTCGTCGGTCAGCGCCAGCAGTTCACGGTTGGCGACGACCCATGGCTCGGGGATGGCCAGCGCGACCGCGTTGATCGCCCGTCGGGTTATCTGAGAATCGTTCATGTACGGATCGCATGCGCCAGCGACGAGAACGATCCCGCCGACCTCGTCCGGGAATTCGGCCGCGGCCCGCAGCACCACAGGGCCGCCGTAAGAGTGCCCGACGAGGATGACTCCTTCGCCGAGCAGCGGTTCCAGGCTGCGCGCATGCTCGGCGAGCGAGAGTTCGCTGCCGGCGGAGGAGTTGCCGTAGCCGAGTCGGTCGACGGCGAGGATTTCGAGGCCGGCCAGATCCGGGGCGCCCTTGCGCACCAGCAGATTCCAGCTCGAGGCGTCGGCCGGGGCGCCGTGGACGAGGATCACGCGGCGCGCGGTCGGCGGCGCGGCCTGGATGATCATGTACGCGAGGCTCCGGCCGTCCGGCAACGGCACGTTCTGATCGGCAGGGGACACGGCCAGTGCAACAACCGCGTAGACAACCGCCCACGCCACCGCCAGTATTGCGACAAAGATCCCGCCCGTTCGGATCTTGTGCCGCCACATCCAGCCAACACCGCGTCGCAGTCGTTTGATCCCACGAGTCTACTCGGGAGACGCCTCCGCCGCCGCGTAAGCAGCCGCTGTAGTCGCCCCTGTGCCATGCGGGAAGTGTATCAATGGGCTAGCCGAGTGGGGTGGCCACTCACCCCCTGGGCACGATCGCCCGGCACTCGGGTGCAGCGCCACAGCATTTTGCGGTGATCATCGATCGGGATGGCAAGCACGGATCGACCGATCTGGCACGCCGATCGGTGCCGACAGGCGATCGGTGACTCAAAGCTCGCCCCGGCCACGAGAGCGAAGCGAGCCCATTCACCGACCTGTGGGCGAGCCTCTCAATCCAACCCCGATCGGGCACACTTCGTCACCGCCCAAGTCGCCAGCGCCTTGTTATTCAGGGGTGTCGCAAGCCGATACATCAGAACGCCAAGCGGTGCGACACCAATCAATGGGCGATACTGGACTCGAACCAGTGACCTCTTCCTTGTCACGGAAGCGCGCTAGCCAACTGCGCCAATCGCCCTTGTCTGCGCCAACGAGCGGACGGACAGCACCCGCAGCGCCTCGGCGGTGCGGATTATACCGTCGGCCGGCACGACCTCTACTCGCCCGGCGCCAAAGGCCCGTGCACAGCCGCGTGAAGACG
>JADFGU010000244.1 GCA_022567535.1 Planctomycetota bacterium
TTAGCCGACAAGTCACAACCGACAACTCACTCCTCATCACTCGATTCCGATGGAATCAACCTGCCCCCCATTTCGAATCATGCCCGGGATGCGCTTGAGTTCGCCACCATACTTCCGCCAATTCGCCATGACCAGTCGCCCAATGTGAATCGAACACGCGAGCGATTGGCGATGTCCGATTTGAGCCGCGCGGATAATTTGGAGTCGTTCGAACAACGTCATCCAAGCCGGCAACAAAACCCGCTGAGTGTTGATGGGGTCATGCCAGCGATCACGCTCGTGCGGCGTGCGATTCCGTTCCATCGAAGCTTGGGAGTGTGATCGACGCAGAAACAATGCGTCCGGAATCTGTACGAATCTGCCGAGAAGAACCAAATGCATGAACAGCACCTGATCCGTCCCCGTATAGTTGCCCATCATTCGCGTTCGACGCAGTGCATCGGATCGAATGAGGCCGAAGATCGACCAGTATGTATCGGTGGATCGGATGAGATTGGAAATCATGGCGCTGAATCGTCTTGCGGGGGTCGCACAATCAAGACTCAAGCTGCTCGCCCCCGACCGAATGATCTTTCCGCCAGCGTCGATGAACAAACTGCGCGGACAGGTGATGGTAACATCCGGCCGACCCTCCAGGACATCGACACACGATTCGAGGAATTGAGGCTTGCATACATCATCATGGGCGGCCCACTTAAAATACCGACCCTTCGCCTGCGAGAACACGAGGTTGTAATTGGCGGAAGCGCCCAGATTGTGCACGTTGCGGCGGTAGCGGACCCTCGCGTCGTGAGCTGCGAACGAGGCACAGATATCCGCCGTGGCATCGGTGGACGCGTTGTCCGACACAATCAACTCAAAATCGCCGAACGACTGGTTGAGTATCGACTCAATCGCCTCCGAGAGATATGGCTCGCCGTTGCGCACCGGCATCCCTACCGTCACGATTGGTTTTCTGTTTGTCACAATATCTTCAGTTTCATCTCACCCGAGCACAGGACGCGTTTGCAGTTTGCGGATCACCACCAGTCGCTAGTTTTATCTCTTGACTCCTGGTTCTCGGCACTCAACACTCAACTTTACACACTTCATGTATTCCCATCCTCGGAATCCGGTGTGGGAAGCGTTCGCTTGCGACACAACTCGCCAGACACACGGACTGTATTGCCCAGCATTGATCGCACGCCAGACTCGCGCACAAATCGGCCGAGTCGCCACCGCGCAGCGATCCAGACCAGTGCACAGCTCACCATTGCCGTGGTCGCGCCACGGACGAGGATCTCACTCGCAGAGCCCCGAGATCTCACGATTGCTTGCGCCCACAGGCAAGGAGTATCGACATCTCTATGCTGGTTTGCGCCGCAACCGCCCTACCGTCCAGACTCGCGGGTCTCGAGCCGATGACTTGGTTCGCCGCGTTGAATCTAGGCACTCGTCTCGAGGCCTCATGGCTTCGTATTGCCCGTCAAGGGCTTCGACAATCCTGTTCGCCGCCTTCCCATCCCACAGCGGCGGTCGCTGCACAGCAGTCGTACAGTGCAGGAATCAGACACTGGCACGTTCCTGCGTCTGCTTACGCTTTGACGTTTCGATACCGCACGCAAGCAGCAGCTCGGTCTCGACCCCCAGCCCTTTTGTCATCGCACGAATCTCGTCGACATAAAGCGGATTCATCACAATGATGACGTCTGGTTGAATCTCTGTCAGTTCGACGGGAGCCACGACTTTCTGCCCGGTACCGGGAACAAACCGCCCGTGTTTTGCGGGGTTGAGGTCGACAATGTGCCCGATCTCATCCGTTGAAGCATTGAGAAGATTAAGGAACATGACTCCCTTGGAACCCGCACCCCAGACAACGACTGACTTGCCGCACGAAACGCGCTCAAGGACCAGATCGCGCCAATCACTGATGATCCTCTCGCACTCTTCGCCGAAGTTACTAAAACGGGTTACAACAGCGCTGCCTTGTTCGGCGACCGGAGGCGACGGAATATGCGATCGCAAGGGAATCTCCGCTGTCATCGTCAGATACTGGCCGCCAAATGTCTGCCTCACATCCAACGCCTCGAACCCGGCCTGCCGAAAAACCCACTGAAGCGCCGGCAGCGTGAAATACGTATGGTGCTCATACAGTACATCCCAGATGCTGCCGTTTTCGAGGACCCAAAGCGCGTTGGGAACCTCAAAGAACACAGCAACACGCCCGTCGCCACCAGTGAATTCCTCGACAATCTGTGAAAGAAACTCGGCGGGCTGATGCAGGTGTTCCAGAACGTGCCGACAGCAGATCAGATCGGGTCTGGTTTCGATGCTCTGAGAGTAAAACAACTCTCTTCGAATCGAGACGGAGTCAGGAAGATCGGGTCCGCGACCCGGATCGTAGCTGGGATCAAAGCCAAGCCCTCTGGCACCGGCCCTCACACACAGTTCCTTCAGAAACTCTCCCTGCCCGCAGCCGATTTCCACGACGAATCCGTTTCGGATCGCCATTCGATCGACCAGATCCTGCACAACTTGATCGGCGTAGTCTCGAAAACACGGCGAATGATAAAGCGAGTTCTCATATCCGCTCGTGTACTCCACGAGGGAGGGATCAAAGCGTGGATTGAAGACAAGGTCGCACGATCGACAATGGACAAGCTCGAGCTGCCCCGTCGCCGCCGAACATGCCTGCGAGCGACTTGCCAACAAGACGTTGCAGAACACTGGAACGTTCCCCATGCACATCAGCGTCTCGAAATCTCGAGCACCACACCCCGGGCAGGAAACGTGATTCGCATCACACTTTTCAGTCACCGTGAAGTCTCCGATGGGCCGAGTGCTGGGTCCTGATGGGTGTTGTATATTTGGACATTTCGACGTTTCCCTCTCCCTCTGCTTGTCCACGTTCTGCGTTGTGATTTCTGTTTTCTGTTTTCCGCCTTTGGTCACACCGCGACAACGTTCGGATGCAATCCCATCTCACTGAGTGTGCCCCGAATCTCATCGACATAGATCGGATTCATCACAATGACGTTGTCAACTCCGTGATCGGCCAGACTCTCCGGCGAGACAATCTCATGCCCGGTGCCCGCCATGAAAGTGCCCTCCCGATGTGGGTTGATGTCCACGACACAATCAATCTCGTCGGTGACTCCGAGGGTGGTCAGGAACGCGACGCCTTTCGAACCCGATC
>JADFGU010000245.1 GCA_022567535.1 Planctomycetota bacterium
GCGTTCTTCGTCGTGCCGGCAACCCTCGGTGAGCCGCCGGCGCAGCCCGACGATGACCGTCCGGAAGCCGAGAAGTCGGCCGGCGCGGCCCTGCGCAAGACCGCCCCGCACCAGGATCCGGTGCCGGCCAAGTAGGAGGGGCCGAACCGCGCCGGCCCGTGACTCGGTGGGGGAGTGTACCGCCCGCAAAGGGCGCGGTCTAAGCTCGCGTCTCGGGCACCTGCTGTGCTGGTGATTCGTCTGGAATCGCATCGGATCGCCCCAGCAGCCTTGTTCCCCAGCAGCCGATCAATGCGACCTGCCCAATCGCCAGCCCCACGCCGGCGCCGATTGCCACGTCGCTGGCGTAGTGCGCGCCGAACAAAACGCGGCACACGCCCACGACGATCGGCATCGCGATCGCCAGCGGCTTCAGACGCGGATAGAGCCTGTACAGGAACACGCTGAGCACAACCGCCGCGGCCGTATGACTCGACGGCATCGACTGAAGATTCGAAACCCCCGGCGCGAGCAGGTCCCACGCGTGCCGCATCGCGCCGTCCACCGGAGCCGCGCCGAATGGCCCCAAGAATGACCCCGTGCTGAACAGATCTGCCATCGCGGGTCTCGGCCGACCGATCATGATCTTGGCGACGAAGACCGCGGCGCTCGAGGCAACGACGGCCACCGCAAGATCCGCAAGCCGCCTTCGGTTCGCGGGATCGAGCAGCCAGATCACCGCTGCCACAACGACCAGCGACGCCAATCCGCCGTACTCCTGCAACCAGATCAGAACCCGCCGGATATCTCCACCCATCGGGATCGCACGCGCCCCGGAGGAGACCACGCCATCGATGGGCACGAGCACCGCCGCGATCAGGAGGGCGACGAGCATCGGCCTGGCCCATATCGATCGGTCGCCACGGCCAGACCACGCCCAGATCGGCCCGGTGACACCCGTGATGAACTGCCACGCGCCATGACCCACGCGAATCGGCAACGCCAGCCCGCGGTTATAGTCGATCGCGATGCGAACGGATCGTAACAGCATGAATCAACCGCAGACCGGCTCCGGCAGCGACCCGACGAGTCCGCACTGGGATCTGCGAGGCCGGGGTCGCGTCCGGCTCTCGCCTCGATGGTGCCGCTCCCACATTGCGGGGTTGGCCCTCGTGCTCCTGTGCCTGACAGTCTATGTCCCGGGCCTTCGCTCCATCCCGGCCGTCGACCGCGATGAAGCGCGATTCGCGCAGGCCAGCCGACAGATGTTCGAGTCCGTCGCCGGCACTCCCGGCGAACGCGACACGGACGCGCAATCAAATGGGCCGTACAGCGGTGGGCTCATCGTCCCAATGGTTGGCAACAAGCCACGCCTGACCAAGCCGCCGCTGATCTACTGGATCCAGTCCGCCTCCGCGGCCCTGTTCACCGCGGGGCATCCGCTGCGCGACGCCATCTGGATGTACCGCGTCCCGTCCCTGCTCGCCGCCATCGCCACGGTGCTCATCACGTGGCGGCTGGGCTGCTCGATGTTCGACCCGCGCGCCGGCTTGCTCGGCGCCGCACTGCTCGCCGTCGCACCGGTCTTCGCGTGGGAGGCCCATCAGGCCCGGGCGGACCAGCTACTCGTGGCGTGTACGACGCTTGCCATGTGGGCCCTGTGGGAGATCCACCGCGCTCATCGTGTGACCGCGCGCTGGCCGCTCGTCTTCTGGCTCGCCATCGTCGCGGGCATACTCACCAAGGGTCCCATCACGCCGATGGTCGTCGTCCTGACCGCGTTGGCACTCTCGCTCGTCTCCGGCCGATGGTCGTGGCTGCGGCGCACGCGGCCCGTGATGGGCGTCGTATTCACCGCGATCCTCGTCCTGCCATGGGTCGTGGCCGTCGCGGACCGCGTCGGGTGGCAGCCGTATCTCGACACCATCCTCAACGAAACGCTCGGCCGTGCGGGTGCCGCCCGCGAGGGCCACTGGGGACCGCCGGGGTACCACATCGTGCTCCTGCCGCTGCTGTTCTGGCCCGGCTCGATGTTGACGGGTGTAGCGATCGTCCGCGCGTGCCGACGGGGCCTGACGATTCACCCGCACGCTCGGGCACGATCGCGCATCGCTCGGCTCGGGTCGTGGCTTGGCGCGCTTCGGCCCGCACGCGGGGCTGAGTTTTTCTGTATCGCGTGGATCATTCCCGCGTGGCTGGTCTTCGAGCTCGTCACGACCAAGCTGCCGCACTACACGATGCCTCTGTACCCACCCATCGCGCTCTTGACCGCGCGGGCCGTCCTCGCCGCCGCTGCCCTCCCGGGCGCATCGACTGGGATTGCACGCTACGGGTACCGGATCTGGGTCGCCCTGGGCGTGGCGCTCGGCATGGCCGCTCCGCTCGCGATCGCTCTTCTTGGTCGCCTGCCCACGTCGCGCTATTCGCTCGTGCTCGCCACTGCCTTCGTGTGCTGCCTCGTCACGATCGCGCTGCTCTTCCGGGCCGCGCGTTTCATTCGCGCGCGCGAGTTCCTTGGCGCGCAGGTGGCCGGGCTGCTGGCCATGCTTGTGTCACATGTTCTCGTGTTCGGGCTCATCCTGCCGCGCGCCCACTTTGCGTTCATGACACCGCGGATCGCGCAGGCGACGCGCGATGCCGACCCCGCCGGGACGCGCCCCGTCGCCATCGTCGCGTACCACGAGGACAGCCTCGTCTTCGCCACGCGGGGGCGCATTCAGTTCATTGACCGGGATGCCGTCGAAAGCTGGCTCACCAACAACCCCGGCGGTCTCCTTTGGATGCCACGCGACTGGGCTGCGCAGCGCCATGCCGACCCGGCGTCGCGACTCTCGCACTACATCCCGTCGAGCACCGTCGTCGGCTTCAACTACTCGCGCGGCCGGCAACAGGCCGTCAGGCTCTACACTCCCCCTTGATGCCAGACGACTCTGCCATTCCCATTCCTTCATCCTTCTCCCCGACCGGTCTGCTCGTGGTTGACAAACCCATCGGTATGTCCTCGATGCACGTCTGCCGCATCGTGCGTCGTCGGCTGGTCAACGCCGGTGCGCCCAAGCGCGTCAAGGTCGGCCACGCCGGGTCGCTCGACCCGCTCGCCACGGGTGTGCTCATCATCCTCATCGGCCGGGCCACGCGCTTGTGCGAG
>JADFGU010000246.1 GCA_022567535.1 Planctomycetota bacterium
GCCCACGAATTCGGTCTGAAACGCAAGGAAATCGAAGATATCCAGAGTGCCGCGTCCGGTCGAGATGTCGAAATCCGCGTACGCGTCGCCGAGCACAAAGGCGTCCTGAAAGCACAGAAAGTCGAACACGTCGAGTTCGCCGTCGCCCGTGCAGTCCGCCGCGCACGGGCGCCCGAGCAGCGGCGCGGACCAGGCGCCTCGGCCCTGCGTCCCGAGCACGATCCGTGCCTGGGTCGGCTCGAGGATGATGTCGATGACCGGTGCGTTGGGCAGCCCGGGCCCGTAACGACGCCACACCACACCCTCGTCGGTCGTGTACATCAGCCCGGCGTCAGTCCCGGCGTAGATGATCGGCGGCGAGGATCGCGTGTCCACCGCGATGACGTTGACGGGGATGTCCGGCAGCGAGCCGTCCAGCGACTCGAACGTCAACCCGCCATTGGTCGTGCGCCGCACCTGGTCGACGCCGAACGTCGCGCCCGCCAGGTACATGGTCATCGCGTCGCGTGGATCGATCACGATCTCGCGCGTGACGCGAGGCCACCCGGCGTGGTCGTTCAGCAGCAGCGTGAACGTGTGGCCGGCGTCGTCGGACCGCAGCACGTTGCCGTCGTTGGTGGCGGCGTAGACGACGTTCGAGTCCGAGGGCGCGATCGCCAGCGCGCGGATGGCGCCGGAGCCGTTGGTCAGGTCGCCGCTGATCGCCCGCCACGAGGTCATGCCCGCGGTCCGCTCGTACACTTGATGCGTCGCATACAGCATGCGGTCGGGGTTGTTCGGATCGATGACATACGGCGGGAGGAATGCGTTGCGCCCGGCGAGCCCGGCGCCCCAGCTCGAGAACGACGATCCGCCGTTGGTCGAGCGACTCAGCCTCCCCGTGCCCTGCGACTCGGCGAAGACGATGTTGGGTCGTGTCCGGTCGAGCTGTGTCCACCCCCCGTCGCCGCCCCGGATCGTAATCCAGGTTGTCGAGCTGGTGGTTCGGCGGTTCGTGCCGTTATCCTGCAGCCCGCCCATGAGAAACAGTTCGTTCGTCGGGTGCGTCGAGAGGCCGGCGTAGAACTGAGTGGTTCCCAGCCCGTCATTGAGCGAGATCCAGGAGCTTCCCAAATTGTCCGAGCGATGCACGCCGCCGTCGTCGCCGGCGAGGAGCCTGCCCGCCGCGTCCCACTCGAAGGCGTGGTTGTCGACATGGGGCGCGGTCACGGTGGCCCCCACGCCGTTTATCCACCGCCTGATCGTCAGCCCGCCGTAGAACACGACGTTCGGA
Organism: Planctomycetota bacterium; assembly: GCA_022567535.1. Taxonomy (GTDB): domain Bacteria; phylum Planctomycetota; class Phycisphaerae; order Phycisphaerales; family UBA1924; genus JADFGU01. The sequence continues at coordinate 1,274 of JADFGU010000246.1, forward strand.
TCGTCGGGCTTGACCGTGACGACCGACAGATACCAGCCGTAGGTCGCCTGACCCACGGCACCGTGCGGGGTCCATGTGGTGCCGCTGTCCGTCGATCGGTACCCGCCCATATTGGACGCCGAACCGCCCGTGGGCGTGCTCGGCCTGGTCAGAAGCGCGTAGACGACGGACGGTTCCGACGGCGCCACCGCCACACTGATGCGTCCGACACCACTCGTGGGCAGGCCGCCGGCGAGTTTGGTCCACGATGTTCCGCCATCGATCGACTTATACACCCCATTGCGCGCATCGCCGAAGATTCGACCGATCCCCGCGTAGAGCACCGCCGGATTCGCGGGGTCGATCGCCAGGTCCGTGGCGGAAAGGTCTGGCAGCCCGTTCGTCAGGTGCGTCCAGCTGACGCCGCCGTCGAGCGACTTGAACACGCCGATCGGCCCGGTCGCCATCGGGTGTCCCTTCGCGGCCGCGAGTTCCGGGAAGCCCCCCGCGCGCGTGATGGACGCGTACAGCACCTCGCTGTTGGTCGGATCGATCACGATCCTGGAAAAGCACCGCCCGGCGAAGGTCTGCTCGGCCAGGTGCGCCCACGTCTCGCCCCCGTCGATCGTCTTGTAGAGCCCGAGCCCGTAGCGGCTGTGGTTCGCGTAGTTGGCCTCGACCGTGCCGGCGTAGATCACGTTTTCATCGCCCGGGTTCATCGCCAGGGCCCCGATCGCGGTGGTCGGCATGGTTTCCGTCAGCGGCCGCCACGACGCTCCGCCGTCGAGCGTGCGCCACACGCCACCATCCGCCCCGGCCACGAAGTACCTGTCCGGGTCCGTCGGGCTGCACACGATCGCGGAGACGCGACCGGCCGAACCGCCGAACCAGCTCACTGGCGACGGCCCTAAATCCTCCCAGGGTTGCGCGCCCGCCTGAACCGCAAGAGTCGCGAGCGCGACGATCGCCGCGGCAAGCGGCAGCTGTGAACGTCTCATCGCTCGACCTCCTCGGCTACCTTGAAAGTGAGCGTTGCGGAATACAGATCGAAGTCCGCCTCGTCGTCGCCAGCCGCCTCGAAGTAGTGAAACTCAAGACGCCAGACGCCGGGCCCGTCCAGCACGACGGATCCATTGCCGTACTCGTTGACATCGATCGTTCGGCTCTCCCCGGACCTGACGTGTGTGGCGGTGAACGTGACGCCCGTCCGGCTTTTCCAGTTGGCGTACAGACGCACCGGCACCTCGGAGCCAACCGCCGACACCGTCGGATCGACATTGAGTCGGATCTCGCTGCGCTGCCCGGCCTTGCTCGTCGCGACGGGCGACGCCATGCCCTCGGTCCGCCCGTCGGTGAGGCGCACGAGCGCCTTGGCCGAGCGGTTCACGCGCACCCTGACTCCGCCTGCCGCCTCGGGGATCCGCAGGTGAGCGAATCCGGGCGCACGGTCGGCGATGAACGCGCGCAACCGCTCGGGCGAGACCGTCTCGACCGTCGGCGCGCAGTCCATGCCGATCATCGCCACCCCGACCGTCGGCATCGGAAGCTCGATGCGCGCGGAGGCCGCCTCGATCGGGTCCGGGTGATGAAGATTCCATTGTTCGCCACCGCCGCGCACGAAGACCCAATCGGCCAGCTCAGTCGGGAACGGCGCCGCGTCGGGCGGCACGGCCGCAGCGTCCTCGACGCGCTCCTCCAGCCGCTCGCGCGCGACCGCGACTTGCAGACGCTCGCCCGGATCCACTCGAAAGGAGACCGGCGAGAGAAACCACACGTCCTGGGCGGCGCAGCTCATGGCACAGACCGTGACGGCCGTGACGGCGAGTGCCCCTCTGATCAACATCGGTGCCTCCTGACTCCCGAAATCATTATA
>JADFGU010000029.1 GCA_022567535.1 Planctomycetota bacterium
GAATAAAAGCCGACCGACCCTCGCTAAAGGATCGGCCGGATCGGTTCACACATTCACCATCAGGATCGCGGCAGGATCAATCGAGCCACTGAGGCGTGCCCTGCATGCCGCTGATGATGCCGTCCTCGTCAAACCGGGCGCCGTACATCTCGCCGAGAACGGCGTCCCAGAGGAACCCGGCGTTGTCGGTCGCGCTCGGAACCGTACCCGCGATGACCAGCGTGCCCCAGTTGGACGCGGCTTGCAGGAAGGCCGTCCGAGGATTCACAGGATCCGACCGCAGGTAATCGACACCGCGGAGCCCCTGAGCCGCGGCAAGTGCAGCGTTCGGATCGCCCCAGCCACCGCCGAGCCCGACCAGGAAGTCCGGATACTGCCCATTGTTGCGAACGCGGTACAGCTCGATCTGGTTGCGGATCGTCTGCAGCGTGCTCTGCATGTTGCTGATTTGCGCTTCCTCCGTCGCGCTGGTGAACTGCGGCACAACAATCGCCGCCAGAATGCCCAGGATAATCACCACGATCAAAATTTCGATCAGCGTGAACGCCTTGCGGACTTGATTGACCATCTCGAAACTCTCCTTACACATGCGAGCGAGACTCGTTCAATCCCGGCGCCACACCGGGCATTTCTGCCAGCCGCGGCACCGCCCTCCGGCCACCGCGAAGTCACGACCAGACGCCGGGCTCGCACCGGTCGGTGGTCGCTGGTTCTCTCACCTCATCGACTCTCGCAAACAGGTGCTTCATCGGCGAGGAAAAACGCTGCATCGACCGCGCCCAACTGTGCCGGTTACCCGCAATGTAGTGCCGCTCCCCACCGCCGCCCGCCGTAAACGCATACGACGCCTCGCCGTGGGCGGCCCAATAACCCGGCCCCGCGCACACAAAAGTCCCCGCCGGCGCGGGGAGTGACACATCGCGAATGACCGGGCGGTTTCAGCCGCCCTCGTTCAGGATTAGCGGCACAAGCCGCTCGTTGTCCAGGCTCAGCGATCCCATGAGGGCGGCTGCGGCGGTCGCCTCTTCGTCCGCCGCGTTCGTCACCAGGCCGATCAGACGCACGACCTGGCTCGACTGCAGCATGTTCCCATAACGCTTGGCCGACGCGGACACCCTTTGCATGAGCGCGATGCGCTCGGGCCCTGACGCGCTCAAAGCCGCGTCCATCAACGCCACCTGCGCCCGCCGCTGCCCGATGTGAGACAGCACCGTCGCTACCTGAAGACGGAACGGCGAGCCCGCATCGTGCAACGCACGGATCAACGGCGCCCCCGCATCTTCGGCGCGGTACACACCCCCGCCCGCAATCGCGAGGTCACGAAGCGCCGCCAGCGCCCGCGACTGATAATCCCGCCCTTCCGCCGGCGAGATCGGCCCGCCCGACGCACGCTCCACCAGCTCGTCCGTGATTGCCCGGAACATCGATTCGTCGATTCCGCGCGAGCGAATCGCCACGAGCTCGTCACGCCGGAACGCGTATCCAAGGTCGATCGCACCCTGCGCCGACACGAGTGCCAGCACCGGCGTCGCCGAGAGCAGCGGGCTGCCGTGCACCTCCTCGATCAGCAAGCGAGTGGCCGAATCCGTCAGATCGCATACGACCAGATCGATGCCCGGCGTCTCGGAGATCTGGCCCGCGATCTCACTGAGCGACCTGGCCTCGGACAGCACGGAGTAACCAAGATCCTCTAAAACACGCCGCCGCGCACCTTCCGTCCCGGCCCCACGCTCGATGACGATCGCGTACTTCGCCGACGCCTTGCGCAACGTCGCCGCAAGAATCGGCACCACGCGATCCGAGCCCTCGAACGTCGGGGCGTCGGCCCGGGCCAGCGCCAGAGCCGATTCATACTGCACACGCCGATTCGGGTAGCGCAACGCCGACAGCAGCGGCGCGGAGAGCCCGCCGAACGACCAGAGCGAATCGCCCCCGGCCGTCTCCGCCAGAGCCGCGATCGCCGAACGCACCAGCCGCGTGTTCCGGTCCACAAGTGCCCGCGCGAGCACGCGCTGGCAGACGCCCGCGCCGGCCGCGATGGCGTAATACTGCGCGCCGTGGCGACTCGATGCGTACACGGGATTCTCGTACGCCTCGGGCGTCTCGAGCTCGCGGCGGAGGTTGGCGCTGACCCACAGCGCGACCGCGTTTCGACTCTGGGCGTTCAGCGACAGCGACGCCTCAGCCATCCGCATCGCCATCGCCTCGTGGAAGAGTTCCGTGACGATCACGCGTTGAAAAAGCCCCGATCGTGGGTCGTAGTCCCACAGGAGCTGCATGCGCTCGTCCGGGAAGCTCGTCAGATCGGACCGCTCGTCAAAGAACCCGTTGGCCAGATCGAGATACAGCACCGCTGCCGACGCCGTGTCGCCGCCGATCCGCCTCAGTGCCCGCTGGCCCGCATGCCGCACGGGCGCCGACTCGGTCGTCTCCACAACCTGGGCGAGGAACGGCAGCGAAGTCCTATAGTCGATGCGCCCGAGCACCGAGATCACCTTCTCCTGCGAGACGGGATCCAGCCCCAGCAGCGCCGTGCACAGCGGCATGATCGTGTGCCGATTCATCGCGGCCAGCACGCGCACCGCCTCGGCCGACAACGCGCCGTCATCACCGAGCAGGGCCTCGAGAAGTTGCGGCGTGGCATACTCACCCGCCGCGACCAGCCTTTCCGTGGCCAGCCAACGCGCCCGGTTGGTGGATGTCAGGAGGCCTATGTTCCGTGAGATCTCGCTCGGATCACGCACCAATTCCATTTCGCCGCGCCGGAACAGCCCCCGCATCTGAGCACCGATCCCCTCCAGTTCCGCGATGGACGCGGTCCGGTCCACCGCCTTGAGAAACCGCCCCACATCGCGCGTGGACTTGACCAGGTCGAGGAACTCGCGAGGCGTGAGCCCCAGATCCAGGAGCTGCTGCCCCACCGCCGCGGCCATCTCGCGCTGCTGAATCACGACGTAGTGCTCGAAATCATCCAGCAAGCGCAGGGGGTTCACGTCCTCGCCGGACGCCTGGTTGCCCGAATCCTGCCCGTGCACCGAGGCCGGCAGCACGCAAACACCCAGGGCACACGCCGTGAGGGCGAGAACACGGCAGAAATTGAAACGGTCGTTCACGGGTTTCTCCTAGCCGAGTGGGGCAGTGCGCAACAAAGCTGGATTCCGGGGCACGAGCCCGGCCAGAAAGGCCGAGAACATCCTCCTTGGGGCCCTTCGATACGACCACATAAGCCACCCGGATGCACCACGAACGCCCCTCTGGGGCGGTGCACCCGCATCGCCGGAGCCGCGATAAGGCTGGCAATCTATCGCACCCACACCTCCCCTGTCAATACACGCCCCATCCAGCCGCCTTACTTTCGTCCCACCACGCCCGCGAGGGTGGTCCCAGAACCCGGACTTGCCGGCCGGATTTCCGGTTGACCTCAAGGGGGCCACTCACACGACCGATGCTCAGCCCGTGCAGGTGGACCGTCCATGCCGGGCGACCACCCCTCTGCGTTGCGAGGTGAGACGATGCCAATCGACAAAGAAGTTTTGACCACCGGAGAGGTCGCGAAGATCTGCAACGTGGCCCCGCGCACCGTCTCCAAGTGGTTCGACGTCGGCACCCTCAAGGGGTATCGGATTCCCGGCTCCAAGGACCGCCGAATCCCCGTCAGCGAGCTTGTCAAGTTCATGAAGATCCACGGCATCCCGATGGACGGGCTCAACACCGGACGCACGCGGGTCCTCATCGTCGATTCCGATCCTGAGGTCGTGGGCACGCTCGAGCAGGTCCTCGTCGAGCAGACCGAGTACGAGATCCAGACCGCCACCACCGGATTCGAGGCGGGCATGGCCTGCGAACGCTTCAGGCCTCACGTCCTGCTCGTCGATCTTCACCTCGACGACTCGGACGCACGGATCGTCGCACGCCTCATACAGAACACCGATTCACTCCAGATGACCCGCGTCATTGGGATGAGCGGGAAACTGACCGACGGCCAGGCCCACGCCATTCGCACGGACGGGTTCGACGGCTTTCTCAAGAAGCCCTTCCAGGTGCGTCAGGTTGTCGAGGCGATCGAGTCCGCCAACGCCGTCGCCTATTGAACCGCTCATTTCACCGTCGGCAGGTACGCCACGAGCACGTCCAGCGCCGCCTGCAGGTCGCGCCGGTCGATCATCTCCGTGACGGTATGGATATACCGCGTGCCGCAGACAATGCCCACCGCACGCGCCCCGGCCGCCGCCTGCTGCGCCGCTGCCCCGTCCTGCCCGCCACGGGCCAGGATCGTCCGCTGATACTTGATCTTGTTTTTCTTGGCCACTTTCTCGATGTCGTCCACGAGCGACTTGTTCGCGATGAACGATGAATCCTGTATGTGCAGGCCGAATCCATCTCCCTGAATCGTCACCGCCTCGCTCTCCGGCACGCCGGGCGTATCGCACGACAGTGAGACGTCGATCCCCAGCCCGATGTCCGGCTTGATGGCAAAGGACGAGGTTCTCGCTCCGCGCAGCCCCACCTCTTCCTGCGTCGTGAACGCCACGTGGATCTCGCACGCGTGACCCGCGCCCGACTTCTTCAGCCCGCGGATGGTCTCGATCCCCAGCCAGCACGCGAAACGGTTGTCCAGCGCCTTGGACACGACCGTGCGCCCCACCTCGATGAACGGCTCGTCCATCACCACGAAATCTCCCACCCGCACCTTCTTCTTGACGTCCTTCACGTCCATCCCCAGGTCCACGTAGAACTCCTTGACCTCGGGAACCTTGGACCGCTCCTCCTGGGTGGAGATGTGCAGCGGCCGACCCGCCGGGTTCATCACGCCCTTCAGGTCGCCGTTGTCGGTGCACAGCAGCACGCGCCGTGAGAACAGGTTGCGCGGATCAAACCCGCCCGCCGGGTTCAGATACACGAACCCCTTGTCGTTGATGTGCGACACGTAGAACCCGATCTCGTCCATGTGGCACAGCAGCATCACCTTCGTCGCTGAGTCCACCGGGACCTTCGACACGGCGCTCCCCTTCCGCGGCCCGCGCCGACAGTGAAGTGAACCCAGCGCGTCCGTCGTCACCTCGTCGAACAGCCCCTCGATCTCGCGCTCGATCAGCCCACGCACGCGCTCCTCACGCCCGGGAATGCCCGGCGTCTCGCACAATCGCTTCAGCAGTGTGATGTTCAGCACGGGTTCCTCCACGGCAGTCGGCCACTACAGTAGCCCCCGGCCTCGAAGCCGCACGATCGCACGCCCCCGCTCTGCTACGATTTTCGCAGCAATGACCGGCATCAGCCCGCTCAACCCGAAGCACGAGTTCGCCGGCGCCAGCCTCGCCCCGTACGGCCCGCCCGAGGGCTGCGTCCTGCTCGTCGAGACCTTCGGCCAACTCGAAATCGAGTACGCCGCCATACGCAAGGCCGCCGCGCTCATTGATCTCCCCCACCGCGCCGTGATCGCCATCACCGGCGACGATCGCATCGAGTTCCTCAACCGTATGGTCACCCAGGAACTCAAGGATCTGACGCCCGGCGATGTCCGACGATCGTTCTGGCTCAACCGCAAGGGCCGCATCGACGCCGATCTCACGCTGCTCCATCGTCCTGACCAGATCCTGGTCGATCTTGACGTTCACGCCGTCACACGCACCATCGACTCGCTCTCAGAGTTCGTCTTCACCGAAGACGTCCGCTTTGACAACGCCGGGGATCGGCTGCATCGGCTTGCGCTGCACGGCCCGGGCGCGACGGCACGCCTCGCTGGCATCGCCGATGAGCCGCACCGCGACGCGATTGCCATGCTCGAACCTGACCATTGCGCCCAGGTCTCGCTCGTCGGCGTCGACGCCACCGTCTTTCGCCGTGACTCGACCGGCGAGGTCGGCCTCGAACTCATCCTCCCCACGGACCAGACCGAGCGCGTCTACGACGCACTTGTCGGGGACGACGCAAAGGCGGCACGCCCCGCCGGCTGGCACGCCTACAACGTCGCGCGAATCGAGGCCGGCACCCCCATCTACAACCTCGACTTCGGCCCGGACTCGCTCCCGCACGAGACGGGCGTGCTCGAGGACCGCGTCAGCTTCACCAAGGGCTGCTACCTGGGCCAAGAGGTCGTCGCCCGCATCCACGCGCTGGGGCACCCCAGGCAGCGCCTCGTCGCGCTTCGACTCGATCAAACCGATGCGCCGTCGCCCCTGCCGATCACCGGCACGTCGGTTCATCCCGAGCACGACCCCGGCGGCAAGGTCATCGGCGCGATCACAAGCGCGACCGTCAGCCCCATGCTCGGCGCCCAGCCCATCATGTTCGCCATGGTCCGCTACGCGCAATCCGAGCCCGGCACGCGCTTCTCGCTCCTCGCCGAGGGAACGACCGCCGTCGCCACCGTCCAGGACTCGCTGACCTTCTGGTCGCATTCCTGAAGGGTCACTGACGCCGGGAACGGCCTCTCCCCAGCGGTACCGGCATTCGGCCTGTCATCCCCCAACCCGCCCATACACCAGTTCGACATCCTCACCCACCCGTTTCATCCGTCGAAGCTCGTACCGCTTGCCCGCTGTCAGCGATGACACGACGCGCCCGGCCGCCACAGCCTTGGCCATCTCGTCTCCCAGCAGCAGCGGCGCCACGTACACGACCAGCTGGTCGGCCAGATCCGCCTCGATGACGGACCCGACGAACCCCGCCCCGGCTTCCACCAGCACGTTGGTCGCCTCGTAGCGCACCACGAGCTCGCGCAAGAGCCCCGCGATGTCCACGCCGACGAGCCCGCCCGGCCCTCGCGCTTCGGGCACGCCGATCACCTCCACGCCCGCTGCCCGCAGTCGTGCGACCTTCTCCTCGCACACGCCCGAGCTGAGAATCGACGCGTCACACGCGACCACCGCCGCGACCTCCCGCGCGGTCCGCACGACCGCTGCGTCAAGTGGAATCTCGAGCCCGGGATCGGCCACGACGCGCCGGGCCGCACGCCGCACGCGCCGTGCCGTTCGACTCGTCAGCAGCGGATCGTCCGCCAGAACCGTGCCGAGCCCCGTCAGCACCGCGTCCACGCGCCCGCGAAGACGGTGCACCCGGTTCCGCGACGCCGGCCCCGAGATCCACTTCGACTCGCCCGTGCGCGTCGCGATCCGCCCGTCGATGGTCTGCGCCCACTTCACGATCACCCACGGCAGGCCCGTGGTCACGCGCTTCACGAAGGGATCGCTCACGCGCGTCGCCGCCTCGCTCTGATCGCACCTTTCGGCCGTCACCCCGGCTGCTTGCAACACCGCAGCCCCTCCCTGCGCCGCAGCGTGCGGATCCTCACGCGCGAACACCACGTGCACGATCCCCGCCCCGACGATCGCGTCAGTGCACGGCGGCTGCTGCCCCTCGTGGGCGCACGGTTCGAGTGTGACGTACAGCGTCGCCCCGCGTGGGTTGCCCCCGCGCTCGCGGCAGTTCTCGATCGCTTCGATCTCAGCGTGCCTGCCGCCGAAACGGCGATGATGCCCCATGCCGATCGCTTCCCCGTCTCGCACCAAGACCGCCCCGACGAGCGGGTTCGGCTCGACATCGCCCGCGGCCCGAACCGCCAGACGCGCCGCCAGGTTCAGCATGCGCTCCGCTTCACTCATCCAGGACTCCACACTCCCGCCCCCACGTTACGCCAGCCGCACCATCGCCGCACGCTCGGTCGGCGTTACCACATCGTCCATCTCCGCCAGCCACCGTCTCGCATCCTGCACATACCCCGCCGTCGGTTTCAGCTCCGGCACGCGCCGGCACCAGTACCGGTTGAACCGCTCCATAGTGAGTTCGCGCACGAGCTTGGCCACCATCGACGCCAGCGCCACGGGCAGGTGCTTCGACTCGGCCTCGGGCATGAACGACACGACCGCCTCCGCCCCGTCGGTGCGCACGGCGTACCGACTCACGCGGTGGTTCTCCTGAAGCGCCGTCACCTGGGCCCCCTTCAGCAGTTCACCGAGCACCCGCGCATATCGCGTCCGCGCTCCGAGCGAATCGCACACCACGCGCAGCGCGTCGCCCGAGCTGCCCCACCGCCCGAGCACATGCCGCAGATGCCTACCGATCGCACCCAGCGTTGTCGCGCCCTTTGATCCACAGCGGCGCAGCGTCTCGTTGAACGCCTCTACGCCGACCATCTCGCAGCGCATCTCCAACATCTCGACTCCCGCCCGTCGCATCGAGCCTCGCAGCACGTTTGACACCACCGCCAGCTCGTCGGCCGTCATACCCCGGGGCAGCGCCGTGCCCGCCCCACCACTCCAGGGCAGCGTCTCCGGTCGCGCCCCGAGGATCTCGAACAGCGATGCGTCATCAGTCACTTCCGCCCCGCACGCAACCATGAACGCGAGCACGCCGCGCTCCATATGCACCATCGGCCCGCGCGTATGACTCCTGGACGCCTTGAGCCTCTTCGAGTCCGCCACGGTGATCCGCCCGTCGCTGCCGTTGAGTGCTGGCGCCACGGCGTCGGCCAGCAGCGCCCACAGATCCGGCGCCGCATCTCCCTCACACCAATCCTCCACGCGCATGACGCTCAGCCCGACGCACAGCGGCCCGAGCATCGGCCCATACCCAGCCTCGTCGATCCCGCACACGATCACCGGCACGCCGCGATTCTACATGGATCCCCACGGCTGGCGCCGCGCTCGACGCGATGGGGGTGTTCATGCTCTTGGCGGGTGCGTAGCGCGGCGGCGGGCCGGGCCGATACCACAAAACTCGCATGATTCCGCCCGATCGGCCGATCCCGACTATCGTCCGGCCCTTCCGTACTCCCGAACACAAACCATCCAAAGTCGGACGGAGTGCATGACCTGGCCTACCCCCAACGCCCCGATGAAGCGCCCGAAGAAAAAACCCGTCCGGAAGAAGGCCGTTCGCCGACAGGCACCCGCGGCCGGTTCCAGGCCCCGCCGCCGTGCCAACGCCGAGTCCATGGCGGCCAAGCAGCGCGAGATCTCCGTCTCCGAGTTCTTCGCCAAGAACCGGCACCTGCTCGGCTTCGACAACCCGCGTAAAGCCCTGCTCACGACGGTCAAGGAGGCCGTCGATAACGCCCTGGATGCCTGCGAAGAGGCCGGCATTCTCCCCGAGATCACCATCGAGATCGAAGAGCTGGCCCCACCCGCCAGCGCGTCCAGGTCCGGTCGATATCGCGTCGTGGTCCTGGACAACGGCCCGGGCATCGTGCGAAAGCAGATCGAGAACATCTTCGGGCGGCTGCTCTACGGCTCGAAGTTCCACCGCCTGAAGATGTCGCGCGGGCAGCAGGGCATCGGCATCTCCGCCGCTGGAATGTACGGGCTCATGACGACCGGGCGGCCCATGATGATCAACACGCGGCACAGCACGCGCAAGCCGGCCCACCACATCGAGCTGGCCATGGACACCACCCGCAACGCGCCCGAGGTCACCGTCGACATCGAAACCGATGACTTTCCCGCAACCTCCACCGGCACCGGCACCCGTGTCGCCATCGAGCTCGAAGCACGCTTCGTCAAGGGAAAGACCAGCGTCGACGCCTACATCGAGCAGACCGCCATCGCAAACCCGCACGCCATGTTCACCTACACCCCGCCCAGCATGAACGGCGATGGCCGCAGCGACACCGAGGACGATCAGCAGGATCTCATCCCCGAATATGACAGCGCGGCGACGCCGGAACCGGCACACGAGACCTATGTCGAGACCGCGACACTCGACGACCGCATCATCTTTCCCCGCACCGTTGACGAACTGCCGCCCGAGACCCGGGAGATCAAGCCCCACCCCTACGGCGTCGAACTGGGCACATTTCTGCGGATGCTCAAGGACACCAGCGAACAACAGCTCGGCGGATTCCTCAAGCACGAGTTCTGCTGTGTCACCCCCTCGGTCGCCAGGGACGTCTACAAGGCGGGCAAGGTCTCCGGCAATACCTGGCTCAAGTCCATCGACCACGCCGCCACCGAGAGGATCTACCGCGCGCTTCAGGACGCCAGGCTGCGGGGCCCGCCGACCGACTGTCTCGCGCCGATGGGTGTTCGTCAGATGCTCGCGGGGCTCCTCAAGGGCGTCCGCGCGGAGTTTTATTCCGCCGCCACACGCTCGCCGGCCGTCTACCGAGGCAACCCCTTCCAGATCGAGGCTGCGATCGCTTTCGGCGGCGACCTGCCCGCCGATCAGCCCGCCCGCGTCATCCGTTTCGCCAACCGCGTCCCGCTCCTTTACCAGCAGTCCTCGTGCAGCGCCTTCAAGAGCGTCGTCGATGCGTCCTGGCGCACGTACGGGCTCACCCAGCCGCGGGGCTCGCTGCCGGTGGGTCCCATCGTGGTCATGATCCACATGGTCAGCGTCTGGGTGCCGTTCACCAGCGAATCCAAGGAAGCCATCGCGGACTACGACGAGATCCGCAAGGAGATGAAACTGGCGCTGCAGGAATGCGGCCGAAAGCTCGGCACGTACCTTCGCCGGCGCCAGCGCATGAAGCGTGACGCCGACAAACGCGACGTCTTCGAGCGCTACATCGGTGAGATCGCACGCTCGTGCCACGCACTCACCGGCACCGACCCGGACGCCCTCTACCAAGCCCTTATCCAGCAGGCCAGGCGTCGCACCGAGATCGCCGACGCTCAACTCGACGAAGAGGGTCGGTTCATCGCGTCGAGCGACAACGGCCGGCTCGACGACGACGAGGGCGTCCTCATCATCGACCGCAATGAGACCGGTCCTCGCCAGCTCGATGCGACCGAACCGGCTAAGCAAAGGACAGAATCGACGAGGACGCCCGCCAGGAAAACGCCTCGGAAGAAGACCGCCAGAAAGACGGCCAAGAGACCCGCGTCAGGCAGGATCCAAAAGCCAGCCAAGCCGCGAGTTCGCGTCCATCTCCAAGCCGCCGGCGACCCGAGCCTGTTTCCACACTCCGACCAACCCGCGCGACGATCAACGAAAAGGACCGGTCGCAAGCCCCGCTGAACGCCCTCACGAGCGGCAAACACAGGCGCCTCGAAATGGCCACAAAAGCCCAACGCAAAGTCTCCCGCAAGAAAACCGCCCGGCGATCCCCCGCTTCGGCCGCCCAGCGCACCGCCAGAACGATGACAAACCTCTCCACGCTGGCACAGGGCGTGGTCAAATCGAGTCTGGCCGGTCGCGAGCCGCGCCTCGAGATCCCCACCCGCTCAGCCGCAAATACCAGGTGGAACAAGTCACGCCGCATCCTCCAGATGGGCACGTCCACGCAGGAACGCCAGCTCTTCAACCTCGGGCAGGCCCGGCGTTTCATGCAGACCATGCTGCACGCGTCGAGCGTCAAGGATCTGCTCGAGGCCGAGAAAACGCTCTCCCTCCGCGCCATGTTCTACAAGTCACTGCACACGATCTCCGGCACGCAGGAAAAGACCTTCGACGAACAGAGCGAGTCGGACGGCATTCTGGAAGACCTCGAAGTCGCGCTCGGGTCGCTCCGCGAGGAGCTCCACATCTTCGCGAAAAAGGCCGGCACCATGGTCGGCAACATCACCGTCATCGACACCGGCGACGAGATCAACTGCCGCAAGATGGGCTCGGGCGGATACGCCATCCCCTCCATCGTCGAGCCGGACGTGATCCAGTTCAAAGACTGCGAGGCCGACTACATCCTCCACGTCGAGAAGAACACGGTCTGGTCGCGCTTCAACGAGGACCGGTTCTGGGAGAAGCACAACTGCATCCTGACGGAGGGTGGCGGGCAGCCGCCGCGCGGCGTGCGCCGAATGCTGCATCGCCTGCACAACGAGCTCGGCCTGCCGGTCTACTGCCTGCTCGACTGCGATCCGTGGGGGCACTACATCTATTCGGTCATTAAGCAGGGCTCGATCTCGCTCGCGTTCGAGTCGCAACGGCTGGCCATCCCCGACGCCAGATTCCTCGGTCTGCGAAGCGAGGACTACGAGCGCTGCGAGCTCAGCGACGACGTCCAGATCGCCCTCAACCAGCGCGACATCACACGCGCCAAACAAATCATGAACTACCCCTGGTTCAAGGACAAGCGGGTCTGGCAGCGCGAGATCAGGCAGATGCTCGATCACGGCTTCAAGATGGAGGTCGAGTCGCTCATCACCAAGGACATCAGCTACGTCACCGCGGAGTACGTCCCGAGGCGGCTCCAAGAGCGGTCCTGGATCGACTGATCCCCTGATTCACGCCCCGCAATACCCCCCGGTCACCGCCCGTTTCGGGACCTGGAGCCGCTCCGAGGCCATCTTTTTCCACTTGTGGATAAATTGTCGCCATTTGGCCACAGATTTGGGGTTGCATCTTGACAATCGGCCTGTTATCCTGCATTCCAACGATCTCATCCAACCCCCCTCCAGGGTGGAAAACCAGAAACGACCCGTCTTCGGCCGACCGGCCGGAGCGTGAAAACTCGAACTCGAATCCGGGGTCAACCCGCCTCGTTCGGACCCCTGGAAGCGACCAAATCCGCCGGCACAGGACCGTCGAGCGGGCGACTGGAGGAAGCGCCCGGTCCGGCACTACCGGCGGCTTTTTTACGCACACTCATTCCACAACACGAGACGGTCGCTCTCAGATCAGTCGTCGCGTCGCGCGAAGTTCAGGACGCCGAGTCTGAGTCCGCGAAGGCTCGGATATTTTTGATGATCTTCACACGCCCGCGATCCGAGCCTTCGCCCGCAACGGGCTCAGACTCGGCGTCCGTTCACATGCGGATGCGACACGTTGATTGAAACTGCTCTATCGCATCCGCAGCGCGTACACCAGGAACGCCCAGCGGTCCGCGATCTCTTCGATCCGCATCCACGTCGGCTTGCCCGCGCCGTGACCCGCACGCGTCTCCACGCGGATCAGCACCGGGTTCTCGCAACCCTGGCTGTGCTGCAGCGCCGCGGCGAACTTGAAGCTGTGCCACGGCACCACCCGGTCATCGTGGTCCGCGGTCGTCACCAGCGTCGGTGGATAGAACGCGCCCTCTTCCACGTTGTGCACCGGCGAATACGCGATCTGCGACCGGAACTCCTCCTCGTTCTCGCTCAGCCCGTAGTCCGTCGACCAATTCCGCGCGTTCGCGCTCGGCCGGTGGTAGCGGATCATGTCCAGCACCCCCACCGCCGGCAGGCACGCCCCGAACAGGTCCGGGCGCTGCGTCATCACGGCGCCGACGAGCAGCCCGCCGTTGCTCCCGCCCTGGATCGCCAGACGCGACCGGGACGTGTAGCCGGTTTCGATCAGCCACTCTGCGGCCGCGATGAAATCATCGAACACGTTCTGCTTGTTCTCTTTGCTCCCGGCCAGGTGCCACACCTTGCCGTACTCGCCCCCGCCGCGCAGGTTCGGGATCGCCAGCACGCCGCCCATCTCCATCCACACCATCCTGGACGTGCTGTACACGGGCGTGAGCGACACGTTGAACCCGCCGTACCCGTACAGCAGCGTCGGGTTCGACCCGTTCAGCGTGATCCCCTTCTTGTGCGTGATGAACATCGGGATCCGCGTCCCGTCCTTGCTCTCGTAGAACACCTGCGTTGTCTCGAACTGCTCGAGGTCGATGTCCACAGCCGAGGCACGGAACAGCGTGCTCTCACCCGTTTCGATGTCGTAGCGGTAGCTCGAACGCGGCGTGGTGAAGCCGGTGAACGAGTAGAAGGTCTCGGTGTCGTCAGCACGGCCGCCGAACCCGCCGGCCGAGCCGATCTCGGGCAATTCCACCTCGCGCACGAACGCGCCGTCCGTCTCGAACACCTTGACCATCGAGCGGGCGTCCTTGAGGTACTGGGCGATGATCCGGCCGCCGATGAAGCTCGAGCCCCGCAGCGCCTCTTCAGCCTCGGGCACAACCTCCCGCCAATGCTCCTTGCCCGCATTGGCCACGTCGATCGCGATCACCCTCGAGTTGGGTGCGTCCAGCGTCGTCTCGAAGTAAAACACACTCCCCGCGTTCCCGAGGAAGTCAAACAACGCCTCCCACTGGTCGATGATCGGCTTGACGCCCGACTCCGGCTCCTGAAGATCGATATAGAATATCTGGTTCTCACGGTAGCCGGCCGAGACCGTGATGATGAGATACCGGCCGTCCTCGGTGACGCGTGCGTAGGGGTTGGGGTCAAGCTCCCGGTGCTGCGGCGCGCCCTCGAGCGTGTAGATCTCCGGGTCGTCTTCCTGCGCCGTGCCGATCGCGTGGTAATAGACCGAGACCTGTTTCGAGTCATCACCACCGGGGCCATCTTCGCTCTCTGGATACCGGCTGTAGTACACGCCTGACCCGTCGGGCATCCATGAAAGCCCGGTGAACTTCGTGAACGTCAGGTGGTCGCCCAGGTCTTTGCCGGTGTCGATGTCGCGGAAGAACCAGTCGCGCCAGTCCGATCCGCCGTCGCTCTTGGCGTACGCGATCGTCCTGCCGTCGGCACTGATCGACGTGCCCGCCATCGCGACCGTGCCGTCCGCCGAGAACGCGTTGGGGTCCAGCAGAACGCGAGGCCGGGCGTCCAGCGACTCGGCCACGTACAAAATGTCCTGGTTCATCAGCCCGGAGTTGAACGAATAAAAGTATCGGCCTCCCTCGCTCCGCGGCACGCCGTACCGCTCGTAGTCCCACAGCTCGGTGATCCGGTCCTTGATCTCGTCTCGCCGCGGCAGCGACGCCAGGAACGGCAAGCTCAGCGCGTTCTCAGCCTCGATCCACTGCTGGACCTGGTCCGAGCCCATGTCCTCCATCCAGCGGTACGGATCCGCTACGGGCGTGCCGAAGAAGTCCTCGACCACGTCGGCCCGGGCCGCCAGCGGGTACGAGCTGCGCGGCGTCCACCCCTGCG
>JADFGU010000247.1 GCA_022567535.1 Planctomycetota bacterium
CGGAACCATCGCCCCGCCGCGGATGAACACCTCGGGCAGTTCCTCATCCGCCAGCGTCGGCGCGCCCGCCGGGTCGATCGGCTCGAAGCGCCGCCACCGGCCACGCGGCATCGGGGACTCGCACTTCCCGATCGGCTTCACGCGGCACCGCACCAGCAGGTGCTCGCCCAGCAGGAAACAGTCGTCCACGTCGCGCAGCGAGGCGTCGGTCGGGTCGGCAAACCACACCGGCCGGACCATCGGCACGCCCGTCTCGCACGCCTCCCACGCCAGCGTGTACAGGTACGGCAAAAGCCGGTACCGCCGCTCAAGCGCCAGCCGACACACCCGCTCGCACGTCTCGCCCAGCGCCCACGGCTCCTTGAAGCACGACGACTTCTCCGCGTGCCCGCGTGCGAACGGCATGAGCGACCCGATCCCCATCCATCGGCCGAAGAGTTGCCCCGTCACGTCGCCGGAGAACCCGCCGATGTCCGCGCCGGCGAACGGCTGGCCGCTCAGCCCCAGGTTCAGGATCATCGAGATCGACCAGCGCAGGTGCGTCCAGTCGCTCACATTGTCGCCCGTCCACATCCAGGCGTACCGCTGGCCGCCGACAAAGCTCGAGCGTGTGAGCACGAACGGTCGCCGCTCGGGTCTGGCCCGCGCGATCCCCTGCCGCGTCGCGCGCACCATCTGCAGCCCGTAGATGTTGTGGTACCGCGCGTGCTTGCCCGGGCCGCCCAGGTCCTCGTCCGACCGGTGCACGCAGTCCTCGTCCATCGTGTTGCCCGGCGTGTCGAAGATCGAGGGCTCATTCATGTCGTTCCACACGCCGTCGAGCCCCGTGGCGATAAAGTCCTCGTACAGATCCGCCCACCACGCGCGGGTCGCGGACCGGGTGAAGTCTGGAAACGCGCACGGGCCCGGCCAGACCTTGCCGTGATACTCCGCGCCCCCGGCTGTGCGCACGAAATGGTCCCCCTCCCGGCCCGCGGCGTACACCGCGTAGTCCTCATCGACCTTGATCCCCGGGTCGATCATCCAGACGGTCTTGAATCCCTCGGCGTGCAGATCGGCGTTGAGAGCAGCCGGGTCCGGGAACTTCCCTTCGTCGAAGCTGAAGCACCGAAAGCCGTCCATGTAGTCGATGTCGAGCCAGATCACATCACAGGGGATCCGGCGCGCTCGGAACTCGCGGGCAATCTCGCGCACGCGCGACGCGGGCTCGTACGACCATCGGCACTGGTGGTACCCAAGCGCCCAGCGTGGCGGCAGGGGCGCGTGCCCGGTCAGGTCCGCCAGCGTGCGCAGCACCTCGCCCGCGTCGCCCGCCTCGACCGCGTACACGTCGAACGCCGGGCCGTGCGATCGAAACTCGATCCCGTCCGTCAGGTCGATCTCGCAGCGCCAGGTCGTGTCGGCCAGCACGCCCAGCGCCGACCCGTCCGCCCGGAGCGCGAGCACCCACGGGTGCGACTGGTACAGCGACTCGGCCCGGTCGTCGTACTCGAACGGATCGGTGTTCCAGCACACCACCCGCCACCCGTTGCGCAGCAGCGCGCCCGCCACCGCGCCGGTGCCGTACAGACTCGTGCCCGGCTCGATCTTGAAGCGAGCAGCGTGGCGACCGTCCACGACCGCGAACTGCGCCCGCCCCGCCGCCCATTCCGCCGGCCCCGTCGAGACCGCGTCCGTGGGCGTCAGCCCCCTGACGAAGGCGATCGAGGGTGTGGAGGAACCCTCGGCCCGTGGATCCCGCATCCGCACAACGCCAGGCCCCACGCTCGTGGGCGAGGGGTCCGGCATCCATCGGGCTTGCTTCGATTGGTCCATGCGACGCTTCCACGGTACCCGATTCGACGATTCGCCGCTCCATTGAAAGCATCGGCGGGCGGTTCCCAATAGGATGTCACCAATCGTTCCTTTCCCGACCCGCCGCTACACCGCCGGAGACAACGACATGCGCACACGATTGAGCCCGAGAGCCGCCGTCTCGTCCTTACTCATCACCGCAATCGTCACCGCGATCGGCTGCAGCGGGTGGCAGCCGGCCCGGTTCCAGACCACGCGCCAGGCCACGATCCGCGCCATGGCCGAGAGCGCCGTGGATGTGCAGACCGCCAACGGCTCGGTGCAGCTCACCCAGACCGAGCAGCCCGATGTCGTCGTCGATGCCGTCCTCAAGATGGTCTCACAGGAACGGGCCGACCTCGTCGAAATCTCGGCCGAGTATCAGCCCGACGGCACGCTGGCGGTCCGCGTGCTCTGGCCCGACGGTGTGCGCCAGCCCAAGGAGTCGTGCTCGTTCGTCATCACGCTCCCCGACGCTGTCGGTGTGAGGGTCCGCACGTCCAACGGCTCGATCGAGCTGACCGGCCTGTCGGGCACGGCGGACCTGCATACCTCAAACGGAGCCGTGAAGGTGTACGATTTCGCCGGGGACGTCCTTGCACGTACTTCCAATGGTCGCGTTGTGGTCGAGCGGGCGGCCGGGACCATCGACGTGCGCACGAGCAATGGCCGCGTCACCGTCGTCGAGGCGCACAAGGCGGTCATCGTCCGCACGAGCAACGGCCGCGTGCGGGTGGGCCTCGCCGACGACGGGGCCGGGCCCGTCACCATCGACACGTCCAACGGCTCGGTCGAGTTCGACGCGGGCCCGGGCTTCGTCGGTCGCCTCACCGCGTCAACCAGCAACGGCTCGGTCCACGTCGACGGATCCGGTCTCGGCGACCTCACCACCCGTCGCAGGTCCGCCAGCTTCGCTGTCGGCGACTCCGACGCCGAGTCCCGCATCAAGACCAGCAACGGCAGCATCACGATCCGCGTCTCGGGCGGGTGACTGCCGTCTGAACTCAGACTGCGCTGCCCGCGACGTGACGGGCCATGATCGTCCGCCCCACAAGCGTGCGCCCGCGGGCCGAGATCGCCTCTTCAAGGAAGCTCGGCGGCAGTTCGGCGGGGGCGACCTCGCGGAACCCGAACCTGGCGAAGAACCCTGGGATCCTGGTCAGCAGCGTCACCTCGTCCACGTCCAGTACCCGCGCCTGCTCGAGCAGAAACTCGACCACCTCGCGCCCCGCGCCCAG
>JADFGU010000248.1 GCA_022567535.1 Planctomycetota bacterium
TATGAACCCCTCGATCTCGTAATCCACATACAGCCGCTCGAGGATGGACACCCCCAGGACGCGGGGCGGGATCGGTGGCTGCACGTTGAGCCTGATCGCCAGCCCGACAGCCAGCGCCGCCGCCGCCGCTGCCAGCGTCAGCGCCACCGGCCGACGCGGAATAAACGGGCGGGCTCGCCGGCCACGCGCCGCGGGCTCGGCCGACGGCGCGAATGACTGCACCAGCGACGCATCGATACGCCTGGACCACGCGACCTGCTCGCGCAGATCCGCGTCGTGCGCGAGATCCCGCTCGAACGAATCGCGCTCGGGCGGCGACAGCGTCCCATCCAGGAAAGCCTCGAGCCGTGCCGCATTCTCACTCTGGGGCGTGGTCATGGCGTGGGCTCCCGCTCGCGCGCGCGGAGCGTTGACCTCATGGCGGCGCGGGCGCGGTGGACGTGGCTCATCGCCGTGCCCTCGGGAACATCCAGGGCTCGGGCGATCTCTTTGTAGCTCAGCCCGCGCACCACACGCAAAAGCAAACACGATCGGGCCGTCTCCCCAAGCTCGTTCAGCGCCGCCACCACGTGATCGTCGAAGCTCCCCTGGTCCGGCTCAAGATTGCCCCGGGCATCGACGGGAGAAGACTCGGGCGCGCGCGGATTCGCCCGATCGGCATCGATCGTCCCGGCGGCCGACCGTGAGTATGCGCGCCGGCGCTGGTTGAGCCCTGTAAACCGCACGATCTGTCCCATCCACGCGGTGAAGCTCGTGTCGGGGTCGAACTGATCGAGCTTTGACAGGGCAATCACTGCGGCTTCCTGGAGCGTGTCGTCGGCCCGGTCGCGCGAGCCCAGCACCGCCGCGGCGATACACCACAGCGTCCGCTCCGACTCGCGGAACCGCCGATCGAACTCAGCCTGTGAGAGCATGTCCGACCCTTGCTCTGAGCGCGCGGGCGTGGGGTGCGGCCCTGCTCTGGAATCTGAACCTCTTCTTGTGATGAATGTCGCCCCGCAGTCCATTTCTTGCACGCGGGGGCGTTGGTCAGGGAACGATCCGCACCCGGCTCCTCTGTGGGACGAGCAATTCATACACGAAGGCGGCATCCTCGTCGAGCAGGCGGACACACCCCATCGAACGCGACTTCCCAATGCTGTCCGGGTCGATCGTGCCGTGGATCCCGTACCCCTGGTAAAAACTGCTCTCGCCCAGACCCTCAAGCCCCAGCCAGTACTCCCCGATGGGGTTGTCCGGGTTGTCAGCCTTGAAAGTCTCGCCCGTCCGCGGGTTGGTCCAGGACGGGTTCTTGACCTTGGAATCCGTGACGGCGAACTCGCCCACGGGCGTCGCGTTGTCGTCGCCCAGACCGACGCGGAACGAGCGCACGTACCGCCATCGGGAGGGGTCGTCGCGCGGGCCGGAGTAAATGTCCATGCGAAACGCCGACTTCACGACCTCGGCGTGGAACGGCCCTGTCACGAGCTTGAGCCGCTTGCCCAGCACCAGGCGATTCGGGTCGGGCATGCGGTTGACCCTGGCGATGAGCTCGTACGAGGTCATCAGCCCCTCGCGCCGGGCGATCCGGGTCAGCGAGTCGTTGCCCTTGACCTCGTACGTTCGGGTCAGCGGCTCGTCCGGGTAGAAGCGCGGCGAGAACAGGATCTCATCGTTGAGCGAGGCGATGTGGCCGCGCAGCCCGGCCCGGTCGGCCTCGGCTGTGTCCGGATGGTACAGCCCGCGAAGGTATAACTCGCGCGCGCCGACGAGCTCGCCCGCCGCCCGCTTCTCCTCCGCCGACGCGACGAGCTGCTTGACGTCCCGCGACAGGTCTTCGGTCTGAAGCTCAGGAGATTCCAGCTTGGGTTGGTCGACTTGGACGGGCACGGGCGCCGGCTCGGGCGCGTGCTGCACAGTGATCGGGCTGCCCATCGTGAGCGTTACCGGCGCTTCGGGCTCCTGTTGATCGCGGTCGAGCCCGGCGGGCGATGTCTGCGAGGGGCGGGCTCGCGCCGCCGGCGGAGCGGTTCGCGAGACCAGCACGGGCGAGGGCGTGGTGGCGTCGTCCCCGGCCCCGGCGGTGTCCGGCGTGAGCACGCGCCAGCCTGCGTACGAGCCGCCCGCCAGGACCGCAAGCGCCACGATCGCCGCCGGCTTGCGCGGACCGCGCCGACGCGCGTGATACATCGAGCGGCGCCGGGTGCCCCGCGTCCGGACGAATTGTGAGGGGAGTGGCATGCCTTCTCTTCCGTGAAAAGGGGTGATGCTGTCAGTCGCGTTCGTGTCCCTGTCGGCCGGGGAACAGCAGCAGTCGGCGATCCGTCGCCACCGCGTCCAGCCTCTGATCGTTGGGCCCCGTCGGCAGCCGGGCAACCAGCTGCGACTCAAATCCCACGCCGCACACCCACGCCACCACCGATCGGTCGCTCAGGAACCGATCGTACATCCCCGCGCCGTGGCCCAGCCGGTTGCCCGCCCGGTCAAACGCCAGCCCGGGCGTGAGCACCGTGTCCAGGTCGGCGGGATCGATCCGCGGGGCGTCCTGCGGGGGCTCGGGCACGTCATATCGATGGATCTCAAGTCCCTCGTCCACCGAGGTGATCCGTGCCGGCTCGAACGTGCCGTTCTTGAAGTCGATTCGGGGCAGGCAGACGCACACACCGCTCTCGAGCAGGGCCCGGGCCAGGGACGACAGGTCCGGCTCGTGCGGCCTCGGCATGAACAGCAGCACGACCGAGGCGTTGGCGACGCAAGGCTGGGCCAGCAGCGTCCTGGACACCGCCGCCGACAGCTCACGCCGGCGTTCGGTCCCGATCGCCAGCAGCTCCGCCTTGAGCGTCAGTCGCAGGGCGCGCTTGGATTTGTCGGTCTCGGCGATCACGGGTCGGGTTCACTCTCGTCGGCCCAGACTATCGGCTGAATGACGCGGGCTCGATAACACCGCGACAATAGCAGATTCGCCGCGTGGCGCCAACCGTGGTCGCCGCGCGCGTCGCCGGTCACCGCGTCGAGGCCCGACGACGCAGCCGCTCGATCTGCACGATTCTCTCGGCCAG
>JADFGU010000249.1 GCA_022567535.1 Planctomycetota bacterium
TCCACCCCCCGCGCGCCGCCCGAGACGACCGTCAGCCCCGCGCCCGCCAGCACGCTCGCGAATCGTTCCGCCTGCTCGATCCCGTACACCGTGCACCGCCGCGACCCGACGATCGCGACCGGGAACGCGTCGGCCTCGGGATCGAGCCGACCGCGCACGTACAGAATCGGCGGGGCCTGCGGGATGCTCGCCAGCAGCGGCGGGTACTCCTCCTCGCCCAGCATCACGAATCGCACGCCGAGCGAGTCGGCCAGCGCCAGCTCCGCGTCCACAAGGCCCTCGGCGTCGGCCAACCCCTGAGCGATCTGACGGGCTGTGTCTTCCCCGATACCCCGCACGTTCAGCAACCCCGATCGCGTGGCCGCTCCAGCCACCGCCGCCGACCCGAATGTCTCGATCAATCGGCCGATGAGCACCGGCCCCAGCCCGCGCGTCATCGTCAACCTGAGCAGATCGTGCAGCTCGTCCGTCATGCCCGACAGTGTACAGGATCCAAACGTCCGGGAGAACCCGAGCGTTCGCCGACTGGCAAACACCCCCTGATACGAACCGCACTTCCGACACGAGCCGCGACCGGGAGGGAGCGGTGGTTCGATGACCCATGTCGCGATGGCCACGCCCCGGAGCACTCCCTCCCGGTCGTGCCTCGTTGGGATCCCGGAGCACTCCCTCCCGGTCGTGCCTCGTTGGGAACCGGAGCGCTCCCGGTGCAACCCAGCGTACGCTTGTCCGTGATCCTCATCATCGACAACTACGACAGCTTCACGTGGAACCTCGTTCAGAGGCTCGGCGAGCTGGACCGGTCGCTTCAGCTTGACCGCGACCTGGTGGTCGTCCGCAACGACCGGATCACGCCCGCCGAGGCCCGGGCCCTGGACGGCGGGCGCGGGCCGACGCACGTGATCGTCTCGCCCGGCCCGTGCACGCCCACCGAGGCCGGCGTCTCCTCGGACATCATCGAGACCTTCGCCGGCGTCGTGCCGATCCTGGGCGTCTGCCTGGGGCACCAGTGCATCGGCGACCGTTTCGGCATGCGCGTCGTCCGCAATGTCGAACCCGTCCACGGCAAGACGGCGCAGATCGAGCACGACGGCCTCGGGTTGTTCGCCGGCGTGCCCAGCCCCTTCACCGCTGCGCGCTACCACTCGCTCATCGTCGCGGCAGATTCGGTCCCGCGATCGACGCAAGGCGAGGACGGCTGGCGCGTCTCCGCCTGGGTGGATGAGACCGCCGACGACGGGTCGGAGCGCCGGATCGTCATGGGCCTGCGCCGCCTCTGGGCCGACGCTGGCAAGGCCCCCCTCGAAGGCGTCCAGTTCCACCCCGAAAGCTTCCTGACCGACGAGGGACCAACATTGCTGGCCAACTTCCTGGCCATGGGCCAAAGCCGCCCCGGCGCAACCACCGCCGACCCTCAGATCCCTCTTTCCTGATGCCCGATCCCTTCCCCCTGATGCCTGATGCCTGATCCCTAATGCCTATTCTTCACCCATGATCACGCCCGCACCGACGACGAAGATCGATCGCGCTCTCACTCGCGGCGTGCTGGTTTCGACTGATGGGGAAGCCGTCACCATCTCGATCCCGAACACGAACTACCAACTGCGTCTGATCGCCCTGGGCGAGATCACGACCAGGCCGGGCAAGCGGATCATCGGCACGGTGCGGGCCCAGGCTCTGCGCGTGGACGAGGTGCGGACCGGCGGGCGGTTTGTCGAGCCGGTGTTCGGCCGACCCCGCCGCGTGCAGGGCCGGATCATCGCGATCAGGGACGGCGCGATCGTCGTGGACGCGGGGCTGCCCATCCACTGCACGCTCACCGACCGGCGCCAGAGGGCCGCGGACTTCGAGCAAGGCCAACTCGTCAGCTTCGACGTGCTCAAGGGCGCGACATTCACGCCTGAGGGATAGGTCAGCGTCGCGCTCGGAGTGTTGCGCCAACAGAGCCCACCGGGAGTCGTGGGTCGTTCGCACGATTGTGTGGTGAAACGGACCCCCTGCTGGCGCAGGGGGCTCTGTTTGTCGCGCGTGGCCGCGCCGCGCCACATCACGGCTCACTCCTCGTGGACCTCGAGGTCCGCCTCGATCGCGTTCGCGTCATCATTCCTGTTGCCGCTCGCCCATCGGCCCACTCACCTTCCCCCGGTCACCGTGGTTTGGTACTGCACGCCCTCGGGCACGGCGACCGGCGTCTCGACCGTACGGCCGAAGCGCCCCTCCGTCGTTTCGCTTGCGTCCACCGCGATGAACGACGTGAACGCGGACATGAGCCCGAAGCTCAGCGCGGTGTCCCTGATCTGCCGGGCCAGTCGCATCGCGGCGCCCTTGGACACGCCCGTCGAGCGGTCGGCAAGCTCCTCGATCCTCTTGCGGGCCCAGATGGAAGCCAGGGCGGGTCGGTCGCGGTCCATGTCGATCGGCACGTCGATCGTCACGCGCTCGCTCCCCAGCCTGCCCGTAATCCGCACGGTTTCCGTGCCGGACCGCTTGAAACGTCCGGTCAGGAAAATCGGCCGACCCACGAACAGGTCCGGCACGCGCTTGGGATAGACATCCCCCGCCTTCATCGAGCCGAACTCGATCTTCAGGTCGGTCAGCGCGGGGTGGCTCACGCGCAGAAGAAACAGGTCCATGACGTCCGCCGCGTCGTCGTTCAGCCCGATGTACGCGACCACGCCGTCGCCGAGCCTGGCCATCCGCTCCATCAGGAACCGGTTCACGCTCGACCCGACGCCGAAGCTGAAGATCCGTGTGGTTCCCAGGCGCGTGCGGATCTCGCCGAGGATCTCGGCCTCGTTGCCGATGTACCCGTCGGTCAGCATGATAACAAAACGCATGCGCTCGGGGTCGGCCGGCTCGCCGAAACACTATGCGCCGAGGATCAAAGAGGCGGGCGCGATCTGCGTCCAGGTCGTTCCGAACCTGAAGCTCGCCCAAAGCGCACTGAAATATGGTGTGGATGCGCTGGTACTCGAGAGTCACGAGGCCGGTGGTCACGTATCACCGGACGGGATCA
>JADFGU010000030.1 GCA_022567535.1 Planctomycetota bacterium
CGATTCCGCCTGCAGGAGCTGTCGCAGCAGGTGGACCCGATCGCCGCGCTGGAGCGGGATGAGCCCGTCGTGGCGCTCGAACCTGCGCCGGACCCATTCGCGCTCCTCGATCGTCGCGATGTGCATGTACTCGACGCCGATCGATCGGCAGTAGGTCTTTTCGAGCTTGTCCACCAGGTCGCCCAGCGTGGGGTTTTCTGGAAGCTCGACGGAGGTCGAGACGACCGGCCGGCCCCTGTCGTCCTCGCTCAGATCGTGGTAGGCAAGCGTGAGCTCCTCGGGACGCGCGGGCTCGCGGTTCAGCGGGTTAACCGCCGAGGCCAAGTGCCCGATCTCACGGTACATGTGCACCAGATCGTCAACGGATCCCTGGAAGCGTACAAGGCGGTCGTCGTCGCCGTCGAGCGATGGCTCACTCCGGCGGGCCAGCTCGAACCCCTGGAAGAACGCCCGCACGTCCGGGGGAAGCGATCTTGGATCGCGCTCGAACGCCGCGAACTGAGCATCGAGATACTCGGCGTTCCAACCGTTGACGGACACCCCAATGCCGCGTGGCCCGGAACTCATGTTGCCCTCTTGTCCTGCTCTTGTTTGGTGTTCGTGAGCTGTAGACACAATGATAGACGGGCTATCGACCCGTCCGGGGGGCATCGTTCGATTTCTCGATCGATGGGTCGTAAATCTCCGCGCGATGCTCGGCCCTAATAACCGCGATCGCGACCGAACCGCACGTACTTGCGCCCCGAGGATTCGGCCGGCTCACCGACGGTGGGCAGGAAGGTCGCGCTGAGGCTCAGCGAGGTGGGCGGCATGGCGTCGGGGATCTTGTCGAGAATACTGAGACGGAACACGTACCCGGGGCCGATCAGCGTCGCCGGCCGCCGGGCCGCACGCGTCGATTCCTCGTCCCGCTCCCAGCGCACCAGAACCGTGCCATCCTCGTCTTCGAGTCGAAACACAAACGTGCCCGGGGGTGTGATCGGCACGGGATGAACGCGGATCATCACGTTGACCACTACCACGATTGTGTCCGGGAACCCGTTCTCGTCCGAATCGATGATCTTTCCGAGCACGCCCATCACCAGATGGGCCGGTTGGGCGTCCTGCGGTGGTTTGCCCAGTGACCTCCTGCCGGCGCGATCGCTCGCGCAGGAAATCATCGCGATACACAAGGCCACCGCCGCGGCGGTGCGCAGGACGCGCCCTCCCTCGCCGCACCGTCTGTCGATCGCGAGCCGGCTCATGCTCCGGGCTCCGTGGGATCGGAACCAGCGGGCGCTTTGGAGTGCGCCTTCTCGGTTTCGTCGTCCACTTCGTCCATGCACTTCTCGCCCGACTTGTCGCCCTTGCCGGGCGTGTCGGCGTCCGGTGTGGAATCAGATTCCGCCGGCCCGCGCTGCATCTCCTCCACGATCTTGAGCAGCGTCTCGGAGTTGGATCTCCTGGAAATCTCTTCGGCGATAATCTGATTGACACGAGTTGCGTGCTGAACACCATCCCCAGGGATGATCGTGGGTGTCAGGATGACGAGCAGCTCCGTCTTGACGATGTTGGTATCCGTGGACCGGAAGAGGGGGCCGATGATCGGGAAGTCTCCAAAGAACGGCACCTTGGTCTCGCGATCCACCAACGTGGTCTGGATGAGGCCGCCGATGACGATCGTCTGCCCGTCGCGGATCGTGACGGTCGTCTGTATCTCTCGAATGTCGATGCGCGGCGAGAACACGCCCGCGGAGATCTGATCCGACGTGCCCGAGACCTGAGAGATGGTGGGCGAGATCTCCAGCCGCACGTACCCGTCGCTGCTGATCGAGGGCGTGACTTCGAGGATGATGCCCACGTCCTCTCGCTCTACGATCGCTTGGGAGTTGCCCTGCGCGAAGAACTGCGTGCCGGTGACCAGCGCGATGTTCTGGCCCACATTGATGCGGGCCGACTGGTTGTTGTTCACGGTGACGTTGGGCCTGCTGAGGACTTCGAGGCGGCCCTGGGCCTCGAGCGATCGGATCATAATTCCGAAGTCGGCTGAAGAGAGCGTGAGGTTCGGCACGCCCAGCGCCGACGCGACGCCGGCTCCCGCGGCGAGCGACCCGAACGTGTACATGTCGCCCCCGAAATCGGTGATGTCGAAGTCCACCCCCCACTGCGTGCTCTCGTCCAGCGTCACCTCGGCCAGGAGCACCTGGATCTCGACCTGCGGCGGACGGGCG
The DNA here is from genome assembly GCA_022567535.1 of Planctomycetota bacterium. Classification (GTDB taxonomy): domain Bacteria; phylum Planctomycetota; class Phycisphaerae; order Phycisphaerales; family UBA1924; genus JADFGU01. The sequence goes on from JADFGU010000030.1 coordinate 2,211, forward strand.
TCGAGCTCCTTGATGATGTCCTCGACCAGCTTGATGTAGCGCGGCGAGGTCTGAACGATGACCTTGTTCGAGGCCACGTCCCCGACCACCGTAACCTCCCGCTCGAAGACCGAGCTGGCGGACCCGCCTTCCTGGCCCCCGAGGGCACGTTGCCGGGCTTCGGACTCGGCCCGGTACAGGTCTCGCAGGCGCTGCTCCACCTCTTCAGCCTTGGCGTTCTGCAGATCGAACACGAGCGTCGCGCGCTCGTCCGCCTCGATTGAGTCCAGCTCGGTCACGATGTCGCGCACCAGATCGAGGTATTCCTCCGTGCCCGAGACCAGCAGCGTGTTGGTCCGGGCGTCGATCGTGATCGATAACTCCTGCCGCTCGTCGGGCACGGCAGTGAGCGTCGTGCCCGACAGACCCTCCTGGTCCTCGGGCTCCTCGTCGCCTTGCCGGCGCGTCGGAATGAGGATCATGCGCTCGCCCTGCTGGCGGAGGTTGAGCAGCGCGCTGAGCACCTCGGCCATCTGCCTCGCGTCCGCGTTGACCAGGTGGAACGTCTCGATGGTCCGCTCCAGGTTCTGCGACTGCTCGACCGAATTGACGACCTCTTCGATGAAGGCCATCGCGTCCGGCGGTGCCTGAACGAAGATCGAGTTCGTGCCGAGCTCGGGCGTGACGGCGATCTGGGCGCGGGTGGCGGCGTCGAGTTCCATCTCGACATCGTTGTACCGGACCTTGAACGCCGCCTCTCGGCCACCCAGGCCGCGCCCGACGGGAGGCCCGGCCAGCACCTGTTGGAGCAGATTCGAGACGGCCAGCGCGTCGGACGACACCAGCTCGAAGCGCTTGACGATGCGTTCCTGGATGACCTCGGCCATGTCAAGCCGCTCCACCAGCGACCGGATCTGCTTGATGTCCTCCTCGGTACCGCTCACGATGAGCGCGCTGAGACGCTCGTTGGGGCGCACGCTGATCGTGCCCTCGCCACGACGTTCATTCTCCTTGCTCACGTAGATCTCGTTGATGTGGGCGGCGATCTCTTCGGGCGGCTGGGTCGTCACGGGAATGATCGCGAAGCCTTCGGCGGCCCGCACGTCCGGCACGCCCTCGGCCGTCAACGCCTCGATCAGATCCTTCACGATCTGCAGGTTTTCATCGCTGGACGTCACGAGCAGCACGTTGGTGGTCGGATCCGCATCGACACGGAAGGTATCGAGCGGTGAGGACACGTCGCCGGCGCGCCGACCGGCCTGGATACGCTCGGTCATTGCGGCCTGAATCTTCGGCGCCAGCCGGGCCACGTCGGCGCCCTCGACGGGCAGGACATGGATCCCCACCGTGAAGTCGCGCTCCTCGCCGTCCATCGTCTTGAGCAGACTCTCGATCAGCGTAAAGCTGCGGGGGCTGGTCGAGACGATCAGCGAGTTTGTTCGCAAGTCCGGCGTAATAATGACCGTGTCCTCGGGTCGCATGAGCTTGGAGCGTTCACGCCGCTCGAAGAAGCCGTCGATCATCGACGCCACGCGGTCCGCCGCCGCGAACTGAAGCGGGTAGATGCGAACCGTGTTGTCGGCGCCGGCCAGCGGGACATCGAGCATCTCGACCAGCTTGCCCACGACCCTGAGGTTGGACGACGACGCAACCACGATCAGCGCGTTGAGCTGCTCTTCCGCCTCGATGATGACATCGGTCAATGGAAGAAACAGGTCGGCTTCAATCCTTCCCTCGGGACCGTCGCCGTCCCTCATGAGCAGCCTTGCCACCTGCCGCTGCAGACCCACCGCCCCGGGCAGTTCTCGCTGGCCGTGCACGATCACGCGACGGAGCGTCTCGGCCAACCGGAGCGCGTCGGCGTGCTCGAGGGCGATCACCCGAGTTTCGACCCAGTTGGCAGCCTCGTCCGAGTCCAGCTGGCCGATGAGCACCTCGACGAACGCGACGGCCTCCTCTCGGCCCGCGACGATGAGCGCGTTGGTGCGCTCGTCCACAGAGACCGCGATCGTGCCCGCGAGCGCCTTGCCCGTGGCTGTGGTCGGGGTGCTCAGACGCTGCGAACCCGGGAGACGACTCAGGGATTCGCCCTGCCGGAACAGCTCGTCGATCACGCGTTTGGTTCGCCCGGCGTCCGCGTTCTCCAACGCGAAGATGCGGACGACCACCGCGTCGCCCAGCGCCAGTGTGTCGAAACTCTTTGCCAGTATTTTCAGCGCGGCGACGTTCTCGATGGTCGACGCGATTGAGAGAGTATTAGTCGTCGAATCCGGGATGAGCCTGATCGGGACCGACAGATCCAGCGACAGGTCCTCGTCGCCGATGCCGTTGCGGGCGATGTTCAGCCGACGAATCTGCTCCTGAAGCGCCTGTGCCGGAGCCGTGTTCGCGCCCGAGGCCACGTCGAGCAATTCCCGCATCGCCGAGGCGACGCGGTCGGCATCGTTCTGCATCAGGTGCACAATGGCGATGTGTTGTTCCGAAGCGAGCGGCTCAGCGTCGATCACCGCGATGAGCGAGGCCACCGCCTCGATGTCCACCGGGTTGCCGATCAGCGCGACGGCGCGCCTCGTGCGCAGCGGCACGACCTGCACGGGATCGTTCACAACGCCGGGCAGATCGGCGGGCTGACCCCGCATGACACCCATCTGATTGAGCATCTGTCGGATCGCAGCGGGATCGTTGTTGGTAACATTGACGATCTTGACGGACTGCCCGATCCCATCGCGCACGCCCTCCGGGCCGCCCAACGAGCCGTCCAGCTCCAGCGCCACCTCGCGGATCTGCTCGAACAGGTCCTTGCTCGACGAGATGACGAGGCGGTTGCTCGATCGATCGACGGTGATCGCAAGAGACTCGCCGCGTTTCTGCGCCACCGGCTGGAACGACGCCAGCAGCGTGTCGCGCAGTCTCGACGCGGGCGTGCCGTGCAGCGCGATCGTGCGCACGGTCGGCAACGACTCCCGGCCTTCCTGCTGCAACGACTCGGCCAGCGCCAGGACCTGCGCGAAGTCGGCCTCGTCGGCGCGCACAATCAGGACTCCCGCCGAATCGCTGCCCACAACCAGCAGACTGCGAGGACCGCTGCGCACGCTTCGGCTCTCGAATGTCCGGCGAATGACGTTCGCGATCTCGCTCGGCCGACCCGTCGTGATGGGGATGATGCGGGGCTCGTTGATCTGAACGAACTCGTCGCTGTCGAGCTGCTCGACGATCTTCTCGATCCGCTGGATTTGCTTCTTGCTGGCGAAGATGATCAATGAATTCGTCATCGGTTCAGCTGACACGGTTGGCGTGTCGTCCAGGTCGAGCAGGACGGCGGGCTGGGTGAACCCGAAGTCGTCGTTTCTACCACGGCGGCCTCGCTCGCGCGCCTCGATCTGGATGCGTTCGCGCTGCAGCTGGGCCTCGATGGGCGCACGGAAGCCCTCGTTGAGCGCGCGGGCGACCGTCGCCGCGTCCGCGTGCTTGAGCGCGATCAGCCGGATGGTCTGCGCCGTGTCGTATTTCTCATTGTCGAACCGCTCGAGCAACGCGCGGATGTTGATCCATTCCGTCTCGTTGGCGCTGATGATCAGCGAGTTCGTCACCGGGTCGGCCACGATGGACACGTTTCGGGCGCCGGGCGTCTTGGCCTGCCTCGCGTACGGGCCGTAGAACACGTCCAGGGCGTTGGCGACCTGCTCGGCCTGGGCGTACTCCAACTCGACGAAATCGGTGACCTGGTCGTCTTCGGAAGTGACATCGAGCTGCTCGATCCACTGCGAGAGCGTCTCGATCTGCTCCAGCGGCGCGGTGATGAGCACCACGTTTTCGTCACGCAGGTAGTCAATATTCGGCTCGGGCGCGTTGCGCGAGCGATCCATGCCCCGCGCCAATCGCTCCAGCGTCATCACGACGTCAAACGCGTCCGCGTTCGTGAGGGCGAAACGCCGGAACTCGATCGCCGGCCTGGACGGCTCCAATTCGAACAACGGGATCTGATCGATGACGAGCTTCACGGCCTCGGGCGTGCCGCTGACGATGATCGAGTTGGTTCGCGATACCGGCGTGATCTTGACCTTGATCGTGTCGGGCAGCGCGTCGCGCAGCGCGTCGGCCACGTCCTCGGCCCGGGCGTTCTGGAGGGTCACCGAGACAATGCTGGCGTCCTCGAGATCGGGCTCGACGTCCAGCTGCGCGATGAGCGCGTCGATGTGCTCGAACTGATCCTCCGGGGCCGAGACCAGGATTGCGTTGGTGCTCGGCTGGGGCATGACGCGGACCGCGTCCTCGCCGGAGGTATCCATGAGGCTCTTGATGGCGCCCGCGGCTTCGTCGGCCGTGGTGTGCCTGAGGACGTACACCTCCGTGCGGCGGCCATCATCGGCGGGGGTATCGATGCGGGCGACGAGATCGCGAAGCAGCACCATCTGCTCGGGGTCGGCCGATACGATCAGCACGTTGCCGTCCCGCGAACCGATCACCGTGACCTCCTGATCCGCCAATCCCATCGCTCGGGCGCGATCGCGGAAGAAACTGGTGATGCTTCGGGCGGCGGCGCTGGCCTCGGCGTGTCGGAGCGCGATCGTGTCGATCTCGCGTGTCTCGGGTGTGCCGGCCCGCGCCAGGTCCTCGATGTACCCCAATGCGATGTCAACGCGCTCGGCGGGCCCGATGAGCATCAGCAGCCGTCGCCGCTGATCCACCTGCACTTGCACGGCGTCCGTGTCGGGCAGCCACCATCGCTCGCGATTCGGGTTCTCCATCGCCTGCGTGACGACCCGGGCCATCGCGCGCAGATCTGCCCCCTCGACGCGGATCGCCCTAACCACGCGCAGCGCCTGCGTTGAGTACGGCTGGTCGAGCTTCTCGATCACGCCGAGGATCTGATCGAACAACTCTCCGGTTCCGAACACGACCAGGCTGTTCGTGCGCTCGTTGCTCCGCACATAGACTTTGTCCTCGCGCTCCTGCTCTGGCCCGCGCGAACGGAAGAAGTAGCCCCCCCACTGAATCTGATTGGCGATGTCCTCAACCGTCCCGGCGATGTCCGACACGGTCGCGTGCTTGAGCGGCACGATCTGGAACTGCCAGTCGCCCTGCGCGTTCTCCCGGTCGAACATCTCGACCAGAGACTGGATCTGCTCGAAGTCCTCGTCCGAGGCGGCGACAACGATCGTGCCGGACCGCCGATCGCCCGTGATCGCGACGCGGCTTCGGGCGCCGCCGCGCCCGGCTCGGTTCGCCACGCTCGCACGGTCCTGGAAGAATCGTTGCAGCGATTGCGCGACGTTCTGCGCGTCGGCGCGATCGAGCTTGATCGATCGAACGGCGAGCTGCCCGACGTTGGCCCCGTCCACCTCGGCCACGATCCGCCTGATATTCCAGAAGTCCTCGGGCGAGGCGCGCACGACCAGCACGTTGCTCGCGTCATCGGCCGAGATCTGAACGCGACCCTCGCGCCCCGGGTCGTTGCCGACAATCACCTGCTTGATGATCTTCTCAACCATCGACGGCAGCGCGTGCTGCAGCGTGATGATCTCGAGTTCAAGCCCGTCGTCCAGCTCGGCCGCGTCCGCAGCAACGAGCAGCCGCTCCACCTCGCGATGCTGCGCCTCCGATGCCGTCACGAGCAGCGAGTTCGTCCGCTGATCGGCGATGAACTGCGCCTGTGGCATTTCGTTTCGATTCGGCCCCTGCCGCTGGGCATCGAAGAGCTGCTGGAGCGTGCGGTTGAGGTCGTCCGCCCGGGCGTTGGTCAGGGCGTACCGCCGGATCGACAGCCGCTCGGACACGTCGCTCTGATCCATCACGCCGATCAACTCGTCGATCAGCGGGATCGAATCGCCCGGCGCCGCGACGATGATCGAGGTGCCGTTGGGATCAGCCGTGACGCGGATGAGCGACGGGTCGAGCCTGCCGCGGATCTCCCGCCCGTCGGGCGTTTGCATGGTGAGGTCAAGCCCGCGGATTCGGCGCGCCTGTCGGCCACGCGGGCTGACGGTGAACAGGTCGTTGATCGCCTGGATCGCCCGCTGGGCGGTGATGTTGTCCAGTGGATAGACCTTGATGGTCAGCCGCGTGGCTGTGTCGAGCTTGACCACCGAGGCGATGATCTCGCGAATCGACGCGAAGTCGGTGTCGTTGGCCCAGACGATGAGTGCCCCGCCGCTCGGGTCGGGCTGCGCCACCACCCTGCCGGTGAATCCGCCCGGGTTTGTCGGCGAGGTGCGACCGACCTGCTGGACCGTCTGGTTCACAAGCCGCTGCACGTCCGTCGGGTTGATGCTGGCCGGAAGCGGGACGATGTGGACCGCTGTGGGCTCGGCGGGCATCTGGTCCTGGAGCTGTGTGACAAGCTCAAACAGTCTGTCGGTCAGTCGCGGCGGACCGATCACGACCAGCATGTTGGTGTCTGGGTCGACGGCGATCCGGATGAGGGGCGTATCGTCATCGGGGTCGAGCTGCGCCACTTCGACAGCCGACCCGTCTACTTTCCCCGCGTCGTTGCCTGCCTCGGGTTGTGCGGCAACAACATATGCGGCGACGCGTGCGATTGCGTCAGCCGGGCTCGTGCCACGCCCCGGGGGCGCCAGGCTCACTCCGCCCGGGTCCTCGGTTTCCTCGGGCTCAGTGAGCAATTCTTCGATGGTGATGACCTCGACCTTGACGCCGCCCCGGTGCTCCATGAGGCGCTTGAGCGTCAGGGCCATGATCGTCGCGTCCACTTTGGACCGATCGATCGGGATCATGCGGAGCTGCCGTTGCGATCCGAACGCCGCCGAATCAAGCTGTTTCGCCAGCGATTCGATCATCGCCATCTGATCGGTCGTCGCGCGGACGATGAGTGCGTTGCCCTCGGTATCGACGCGAATCGTGGGCGGCGGGTCGCCGGACTCGTCCTCCTCGAACACCGCCTCGACGTTGGCCGCGAGCTGGGTCGCATCGGCGTTGAGCAGGGGGATGACACGGATGGGCCTTGACGCAGCGGCGTCCGCCCTGTCCACATCGAGCTCGTGCACCACCTGCTCAGCGAGTTCGAGCACATGGATGGGCGCGCTGATGACGATCGCGTTCAGCCGGCGCTCCGCGGAGACTCGAATACCGCCCTCGTCCGGCGGGGCGCCGAAACGGCGAATGTAACTGCTCAGTTCCCAGGGCGCCAACCGGTCGAAGAACGATTCCTTTTCCAGTATCTGTTCGATGATGGGGGCGATGGCCTCGGCCCGCGCGTGCTCCAGGAAGGTCGTGCGCACACCCATGCCGGCCGGCTCGACCGCGTCGTCCATCGACGTGATGAGCTTGGCCGCCTCGATGAGCTGCTCGGCGAGGCCGGACACGACAATCGAATTGCTCGCGGGCTCGGGTGTCACGACGGGGACGGGTTGGCCTGGTTCGGCGCTGGACTCCAGCGCCAGGCGGACCGCCGTCGCGACGGATTCCGCCTCGCCCTTGTGCAGCCGAAATACTCGCACCTCGCGTGTGCCCCCGCTGGGCGGCTGATCAATGGTCGCGATGAGCTCGCTCGCCAGCGCCATCAGCCCGACGGGCGAACTGACGACGAGCCTGTTGCCGTCCGCATTGACGGTCGGCTGCGGCACGCCCACGCCCGCGCGCTCGGCGCGCCGCAGCTCGTCCGGCCAGCGGGAACGGTCGTTGAGCATCGCCTGCACGGTGCGCGCGACGGAGCTGGCGTCCGTGTGCATGACATCGAACACGCCGACCTCGACCCGAGGGATGGTCGGCGTCCGGTCGTCAAACTCCGCCAGCAGGCGCACCACCTGCGCGGTCTGCTCCTTGGAGCCGATCACAAGCACGCTCCCCGAGGCCGGCTCGGCCACGATCTCCAGCGGACGACGCGTGCGCACGATGGTCTGTTCGGCGATGCGGGAGACGGCGGCGGCGAGCGTCACGGCATCGGCACGCATCGGTGTGAACGTGACCAGCTCACGCTCCTCCTGCTCGGCCGGCTGATCCAGACGCTCGATGATGGCTGTCGCCAACTCGATGGTCGCGGCGGTCCCGGACACGAGCAGCGAGTTCGTCCGCGGCTCGGCCTCAACACGGATCGACGGCTGCTTGAACAGGTCGGGCCGATTCCGCTGATACCGCGCCATGAGCTGCAAGATGCGCGGGTCGGTCTCCTGCTGCTCCTTGAGCAGGCGCTCGACGGTCTGCGCGATCGCTGTCGCATCGGCGTGCTTGAGCCCGAAGGTCTCGACAGCGGGCTTCTCCGGGTCGAACGGCTGACGATCGAGGTTGGCGATCAGCTCTTTTTCGATCTTGTCCAGGTCCTTGGCGGCGCCCGACAACACCAGCGCGTTCGAGCCGCGGGCCGGAACCACACTGACCGTCCCGCCAGTGGGCAATTCGTAGTTCGCCAGGGCGCCGATGAGATCCTGCGAGACCTGCCCCGCGTCGGTGTAGATGAGCGGAACCACACGGATGATTGCGCGCCCGACCTGCGCAGCCTCACTGTCAAGCACCTTGATCAATTCCGCCGCGATCAGCTGCACGTCCTCGGGCGCAGAGATGATGAGCGTGTTGGTCGCCGAATCCGCCGCCACGTGCAGCAGGCTTTCGATGCTCGCGACCGCGAACCCTTCCTCGAGCTGTTGCTCGCGCAGCCGAGTCGTCAGGAGTTCGGTGAGCAGGCTCGACAGCCGCTCCGCCCGGGCGTGCTTCAGCGTGTACATCTTCAACGTGGTCGGGGGAATGTCGGGCCTGGCGTCGAGATCGAGCAAAACCTGCTCGACAGCCTCGAACACCTCCGACGGGCCGCTGACGATGAGCGTACGGCTGATCGGTTCGGCGTTGACGGTGACGGGGGTCTGCCCGCTCTGCGGGAGCGCGCCGCGCGAGGCGAGATCCTGCAGCGTGCGCGTCACCGCCGCAAGGTCCGCACGCTCGATCCGGTATGTGCGTACCTCGACGTCCGACTGTCGGGGCGAATCGAGCATCTTCACGATCTCGTTGAACTCGGCCATCCGCTTGGCCGGGGCGTCCACGATGATCGAATTCGTCGCGCGGTCAGCGCGAACGAATATTTCCTTGGGCTTTTGCAGGTGCGGGAGCGGTCGGCCGCGCGAGTCCTTGGGCATCGGCGGCACCGGGAACATCTCGTCCATCGTCCTGGCCAGATCCTCGGCCCGCGCGACCCGGAGCGGGAAGATGCGGATCTCGCGATCCTCGTCGCCGATGCGGCTCTGGTTGAGCTCGCGCACGATGTCCTGAATCTCCGGCAGCAGGTCCTCGTGCGCCGAGACGATCAGTGTGTTGGTCGCGGGGTCGGACTGGATCTCGACCGGCTGCTTCGCGCGCTCGTCCATGGGCCTCTGGTCGTACGTGCGCTGCAGCACGCTGGCCAGACTCGTCGCGTCGGTCGCGTCCAGCGCCAGGATCTTCAGCGGCGGACGATCGACCGACTGCTGCGCGTCCAGACTCCGCACCAGCGACTCGATGATGGGGAACTGCGCCGTGGTCGCGGCCACCATCAGCGAGTTGGTCGTCTCGATCGGCTCAAAGACCGGCGTGGGCCCGCCCTGGATCCGCATCGACTCGCTCGCCGAGACCATCTCCTCGAGGAACCCGATGACGTCGGCGACCTTCGCCAGGCGCAGCTCGATGAGGCGAACCTCGCGGGCGGGTCCGGCCTGACGCTGGAGCTCTTCGAGAATCTTCACGAATCGCCCCAGCGCATCGTCGTCGCCGACAACCTCGAGTGAGTTGGTTTTGGAGTTGATGGTGACGTCCACGTGTGTGGCACCGGGCAGCGATTCGATCTGGGCGTTGTAGATCGCCAGCGCCCGCTCGCGCACGTCTTCGACCGGGGCGTTGGCGATCGGAATGATCCGCAGGCCCCTCTCGACGATCACCTCGTTGAGATCCTCGAGCAGCTGCTCGACGCGCTCGAACGTGACCTCGTCGCCGGCCACGATGAGCGTCGAACTCCGCGGCTCGGTCTCGATCACGACCTGCACGGGCTGCTTGCCGGGCTGAGCCGGGGCCGAGAGGATGCCCTTTGAGGACATGCCCCGGAGCGTGGTGGCGACTGCGGTAAGGTCGGCCTTGATGACGCGATAGGTGCGCAGCTGCGCCTGTGGCGGCAACTCCACGATGTCGAGCTTGCGCGCGAGTTCCTCCAGCGAAGGAATCCGGTCCGTCGGCGCGTCGATGATGAGCGAGTTGCTGCTCGTCTCGGCCGAGACCGTGATCTCCTTCTCCTTCTGCAGCCACGGCATCGGGCGGTTGCGAGAATCACGGGGCATGGGAGGCACCGGGAAGAGCCTGTCCATCGCTGCGGCGACCAGGTCCGCCTTGGCGACCTTGAGCGGGAACAGGATGGTCTGGCGTTCCGGCTCGTCTTCCTGCGTGTTGAGGAGCTCGACGAAGTCCTTGATCTCGTCGTACAGCTCCGGGTGCGCCGACACGATGAGCGTGTTGGTGGCGGTGTCGGCCCGCACCTCGACAGGCCGCGCCGCACGGTCCGATTGCGGACGCTTGGCGTACTGCTGTGTGAGCATCGAGGCGATCGCGGCCGAATCGGCGGTCTTGATCTGAAGCAGCCGCAACGGCGGCAGGTCCGACCGCTCGATCACGTCCAGCCGGCGCACGTAGTCCGCGATCAGCCGGTGCTGGGCGTCCTCGGCCGTGACCAGCAGCGAGTTCGTCCGCTCGACCACGGCCAGGTCCGGGTCCGGAACCCGGCGCGCCGGATCGACCGGGTCGGTGGAGTCGAGGAACTGGCGCAACGGCTCGATGATCTCGGACGCACGCACATTCTGAATATCGACGATCCGCATGGTCCGTTGCGGCGGCACGAGCTGCTGGACCTGGGTCAGCGACTCGGTGAACAGCCGGATGCCACCGGCCGTTCCCCGGATGACCAGCGTGCCCGAGGCGGTGTCCACCTCGACGTTCACCGGCCCGGCGTCGCGGTTTCCCTGGCCAGCGAACGTCGAGAACGCCCGCCAGCGGAATCTCGTGCAACTGCCCTTGACCGGATCCGGGCCGGTGGATATTTTTCCCGCCCTCATCTCGGACCAGTTCTGGAAAACGTCAACGATTGCACGATCGCGGTGCGTGCCACGCAGGAAAGTGGCCGCTAGCCGCCAAATCACGTGAAATGGGCCCAATGGATTTGCCCCGTCTTGAACGTTCGTGCGCGAGCGATGCCAGCGCGCCCGAGCAACGAGAGACCTCCGTCGTCGCGCCCACGCGCCGGTCGGGCTTGCGTGTCACAAGGAGAAACGTTTTGAACACGTTGAAATGGCTCCCCGGTTTGATCGCTCTTGTCCTGGGCCATTTGGCGCCGTCGCCGCTGATGGCGGCGAGCCAACATGCCGCTGGCACGCTCGTCGTGATGGGCGCCGTGGGGCAAACGGCCGGATCGAAAACAGACGACCGCAAAGCCGTGGTGAGCTTGATGGCCCAGGCGCGCGAAGCGATCCAGGCGGGCGACTTGAAGACGGCGGACTCGCTTATCACTCAAGCCGAGCAACTCAACGTTTCATTTAGCGTGCTCCATTTCGGCGATACGCCGAAGAAACTACGCGCGAAGCTATCGGCCGCACGTCGTGACACGAAGCGCGGCCGGCTCAAGCGTCCCAGCCAAAGATTCGATCCCCAGTTACCCGACCCTGACGCAGAGCCATCGGCCGCACGTCCTTCCCGTTCCAACGACGGTCGAATGCCCACCGCGACGCTCAACACCGATGACCCGGCGATGAAAAACGTGCAACAGCGGGTACTCAGCTCGGCCCAATATCTGTCTACCAATATGGCCAGGGTGCCCGCCATGCTTATCCCCTGCACCAGCGGTCGTCTGGAC
>JADFGU010000031.1 GCA_022567535.1 Planctomycetota bacterium
CGCACCGCGAGATCGGCGATACTGGGGTCGGCCCGCGGCAGAGCGTCGAGCGTTTCTTCACGAAGCTTGTGGCTCGGACTCCACTCTTCGCACGAGGCTCGATCGACTCTTGCGGATCGAATCGGTTGCGCCCGAGACTCCATCCGAAAAAGCGAAGAGAGACTCCCGTGCGCTGGAGAGCGACCCGGACGCCGGAACACAAGCGGTCTCGAGCGCCGCAATAGTCGGCACACTTGCGCCAGACTTTGATCTGGAATGTGTGTCTACCAGTAAAGGGAGAATGAGAATCCGCCAAGGGGACTACAGAGGGCGCTGGCTCGTGCTGGTGTTCTATCCACGCGACTTCTCTCTCGTCTGTCCGACGGAATTGACGGCGCTCAGCGAACGCCTCGACGAGTTCGCGGCCCAGAGTGCTGATGTACTGGGGGTCAGCGTCGACTCGATCGATTCTCACGAACGCTGGATAATGACACCGCGGTCTAACGGAGGACTGGGTCGCCTCGGCTTTCCGCTAGCGAGCGATGAGGATGGGGCTCTATCGCGACTGTATGGCGTGTATCTCGAGCACCAGCATGTGGCTCTTCGCGGCTTGTTCATCATTGACCCCAACGGCGTTCTACAATACCAGTCAGTTCACAACATAAGCGTCGGGCGCAGGACGGACGGCATCATGCGCATCCTGTCGGCCCTTCAAACGGGCGGATTGTGCGCCGAAGACTGGACGCCGAACATGGGAACCCTAGATCCCATTCGTGAACTCGGGCCCGGCAGGATGCTGTCGCACTATCGGATAGAGGAACGGCTCGGCACGGGCGCTTTCGGCTGTGTCTTTCGAGCGCGCGACATCGCACTCGACCGAATCGTCGCCGTGAAGGTAATCAGGCCCGTGTCGCCCTCGACGGTCACGGCGGTATTGAATGAAGCACGAGCGGCGGCGTGCCTCGTACACCACAATATCTGCACAGTCTTTGCCGTCGACGACAGCGAGGGGATCCCGTTCATCGCGATGGAGTACATTCCGGGTCCAACGCTGGACGAAATGCTGGACGAGGCACCGCTCCCGGCCGTTCAGGTCGCTAACATCGGAAGGCAGATCGCGGCGGGTATGGCCGAGGCTCATGCCGCTGGAATCTCGCACGGCGACTTGAAGCCCGCCAATATCGTCATGCGCGACGACGGCGTACTCAAGATCCTGGACTTCGGGCTCGCACGCGTTGGCCAGACGTCCCTGGATACCGGCGCCACGGCGATCGGCCAGGGCATCCGGGGTACTCCGGGTTATTTGTCGCCCGAGCAGGCCCGAGGCGAGCCCGCATCGCGGCACAGCGACATCTTTTCGCTCGGCGTCATCCTGTATGAGTTGCTGACCGCATCCACCGCGTTCAGCGGAGAAAGCGTTGCTGAGAGGCTCGAGAAAGTACGGGCCGTTGATCCGGCACGATTTGCCGACGCCGTCGCGGAACCCTTCGCCACCCTGATTCGAGGCGCCATGATCCCGGTCCCCCGGGAGCGGATCCTCACGATGAGGGAGATCGTCGACTCGCTTCAGACCGTGCCGCGCGCCGCGTTCTGAGCCCAAGTAACGGGCTCGCGTATTGTGGTACCAGGCCAAACGCAAACGAATCAGATGCTGTTTGGTTTGTGAGCGGTGCAACAAACTGCTGGCCCCCTGCTCTCTCCCCGGCCGGACAGCCGCTCTTCAAGGACCACCTCGTGTGTAGCGACAGTGCGGACTTGCGAGTCGGCTCCCGGTTGCGATGGCCGAGTCACGTCAAGCCGGCCATTCACGCCATCAGCCTACTGCTTGATCGTTGCCTGCCCGCGTTGGCCTCGCTGTTTGTAATGGAGCAGGGCGCTTTCGCGGTCCGGGAAGTCCCGCCTCGTGAACACGAGCTTTGAATTGCCCACACTGATCTCGTCGTTGTCGGCCAGTTCGATCTCGACCTCGATCTGCCGCCCGTTCAGCCACGTCCCGTTGGCGCTCTTCATGTCGAGCAAGACGAACCGTCCGTCGCCCTCGCCCCTGATCTGCAGGTGCCTGCGGCTTACCAGCTCGTCTGTCAACTGCACCGGGCACGCCTGGTCACGCCCCACAACCAGCGTGCGCTTCCCAATCGGGTAGTAGTCGCCCTCATTCGGGCCCGAAACGATGAGCAGCGAGGCCATGGCGGATCCTCCAAGAACGCGAGAGATGAGTGTACACGGCGGAATTCGATCCGGCAAGCCCCGTTCAACTGTCCCAGCCTCGCCCTGTGTGGAATCGCCTGATCTGCAATGATCAGCAGCCGTCAGGATTCTGTGGCGCCGTCTCAAAATCGAACGAATCAGATGCCGTTTGGTTTGTGAGCGGTGCAACAAACTGCTGGCCCCCTACTGGCCGTCCTTATCAGCGCTTCGCTACTCCGTGGTGCTGTCCGCAAAACTCGTGCATTCGAGCTTGCAAAATGTCGACGGCCTCCGATGCCGTAGAGGCTCCGAAGACGCGATCGTCCGGGATTCCTGGGTACCGAATGCGATCATCAACCCGCTGATCCGCGATCTTCCCGCTCCATCCATCCACACGGAGGGCCACGATGAGCCGCTTGTAGATCCACGCGAAGCAGATCTCCGAGAGCGTGCCGGCGCCGCCACCGATCGCGACGATCGCATCCGCGTGAGCGACTACCAGGTTGCGCCCATGATCGAGCCCGGAAGCGATCGCCACATCAACGAACGCATTCGCCGCCCTCGGGTCGTGCCCCGGCACGACGGCCACGGTATCTCCGGACCTGTACTGCTGCGACTCGCGAGCGCCGCGGCAAGCGGCCTCCATGACGCCACCGAGACCGCCGGTGAGCACGCGATACCCCGCATCCACGAGCGCACGCCCCGTCTCCACCGCCATCCGTTCCTTCACCGACCCCTGTTCAACCGTCGAATCGCCGATGACAGCCACCAGGGGACGTCGAATCTCAGTCGGGTGTTTCTGCGATTGCGTCATTATTGCGTCTCCATGACATGGTGCGGCGTGGCAGTTACTACCGCGGGGGTCGAGGACTCCTGCTCCTCGAGCCTTGGCCTCGATACGATCGCCGCGATCTGCTCCTCGCGCTTCTCCCGGTCGCGGCCCTTCCCCATGCCGGACGGCTCGTAGAGATACAGTGGCTCGCGAATCCAGACCGGATGTTCCGCCATCTCCACGATCGGAAGCATGAACGCCCAATCGACCGCGATGTCGACGTAGCGCCCCGCGATCCTCAGCGCGTCGTCCGGGATGGAGTCGAAGAGCCGCTTGCGGAATGTCCGCAGGTGCTGCCAGATGTTCCCGCCGCGATTCCCTCTCGGATCATCAAAGGAGACGGGGTACTCGACGTGCTTGTCCGTGCGCAGCATCGACCCGACCGTCACGTCGGCGCCCCGTAGGTACTCCGAACTGACGCGATCGAGCACTCCGGTGCCGATCAAGGCGTCATCGAGATCAAGCGTGATGATCACGCTGTCCGGATTCGTGCAAATGTGGCGGATCGCCAGGGCCAAGTTCGCCAGCTGGCCCCGTCGCTCGAGGGGTTGAATGAGCGTGATCCTGTTGTCCCACGGGACCAGAGCCAGGCGAAGTTGCTCACGCGACCATTCCAAGGAGCCGTCATCGATGATCACAGCCCCCCAGTCCTCCCGGGACTGGGCAAACAGAGACCCAAGACAGCGCATCGCCCGACCTGGCGGGACGTTGCGTCCGGTGATGATGAACACGAACGGCTCGCTCCGATCCCTCGGAATCCACTGGAGCGGCCCGCAGGTCAACTCCACCTGGCCCAACTGTTCCCCGGGTAGGTATCCCTTCTCCACGAGATCAACCAGTAGCATCCAATCGGCCACGCATCGCTTGACTTCGTTCGGCGGGTGAACAAAGAACGTGCTGTTCCTCCCACCTCGCAGCGACTCGATGCGCCCCTCCCTCGCCGCGTCGTCCATCGAGCGGTGCCAAGCGAGGCTCGGAGCGCCATCTTCCACCGTGTTCGGGTATGGGCGCGCTGCCAACAGCCGCGCCCGATGCAAGAGGCAGCCCCTCACCTCGACGCGCCAAGGCGCCCCCTCATGCGTCGCGGAGATCCGCATATCGCCCTCGCGCGCAATGTTCAGCGACGCGGTCACAGCGTTAGGCGTCGACTCGATCGCCTTCATCATCTCGCCCAGGTAGTCGTGGTCCGGGTAGCTACGGCCGATGAGCAGGTCGGAATCGACTTGGAGGATGTAGTCGCCTTCGCAGGCCTCAAACGCCGACAAAGGCATCGCCAAGGGGGCGCCGAAGTCGGCGTGCGTCGCGTCTGTAGCGATGTCGAACCAGTCCCGGTTAACGTGCCGTGCCTCGCCTCCCACACAAGGACCGACGAAGAAGCGGTCAATGAAGCCTCGGATCCGAAGCCGCTCAGCTGCATCCAGCAGCGCGTCCCAGTCCGGCCGCGCATGCTGGCGCAGGAAGACGTCGCGGCGTGAGTCGATCGCGAGGATTCGCTCGCAGAACACGCGAGGGCCTTCGAGCTGTCGCACGAGGTGGTCAACCTGTCGCTCGATGGTGAGCGATTCCATAGCGCAGGTTTTGATGACGAGTGACACACGGCGAATCAGCGTCGGCGCTGGGATGGGCCGGCAAACCAGAGTCATGAAGTCAGAGGCCGGCTCGAAGCGATCAAGATCGACCGTCCTGCTCTCAACGCGGCGTTCCACACGGATGCCATGTCGGAGCAGATCGCGCTCCAGTTGCCGCAGTGGTCGATGGAACTCTCGGTGTCCTGGACCCCGATCCGCGTTTTCAACGAACCAGAAGCTGTCCTGGTAGCCGGCGTCCGCTGGTAGATCCCGCTTGAAGTGAAGCGACGTTGGCCCGCCGAATGTGGCGAACGGGTTGCACACCGTGACAACGACAAGCCCGCCGTCTCGAACCGCATTCCTCAGGTCCGCTAGCGCTTGCTCGTACTCGGGGCCGTCTTCGAGCTCGCAGAGCACGAGCGAGCAATAGACGGCATCGAATGGCGCGCGGGAAAGTGCCGCGTGAAAGTCCGCCGTGAGAACCAGCCCATTGGGGAGCGGGTGGATCTTGTCCCACCGCTCCGAGATGCCCGCTCCGGGATCGAAGCCCACAACCGTGAGCCCGTCATCCGCGAGTTGGCGAGCGCTGCGAGCCTTCTTGCCGCACCCGTAGTCCAGGGCGGTGCGAGCTCCACTCTCTAGGACAATCGGATCCACGATGGCAGACACCACGCGCGTCGCCGTGGGGCGCTCGTCGAGCAGCGCCGTCCAGAATCGCTCGAAGCCGTCGAGCTCCGGCATCGATTTGTCGATGAGGGCCCGCCGCATCAGTTCGTCGAGGTCCGGCCGGTGCGCCCACCGCCAGCTCAAGTATGCGCGTTCCGCCATCGACCGATACCCAGTGCTGCTGAACGGGCGGATGTCCGATCCGTAGTCCACCAGCTTGAGTCCGGTCGCCGAGACGCGAAGGTTCTTCGGGTGCATGTTGCGAAAGACGATTCCGCTGGCCTTGCACTCGCGAAGCAGCCCGATCAGGTCCGGCCCGCGTCCGCCCGCATAGGGCTCGCTGGGCTCGTATGGGTAGACGAGGATCAACGTGGCATCGCGCTCATCGACCTGAGCGATCGGGTGCAGGTACTTCGGCTCAACGAGTGTGTTGGCGAGCCGGGTGAGCATCGCGCGTGTGTCGTGGTTCGGACGCCGCTTGAGCAAGTCAAGCACCTTGTAGACGCGCAGTTCGTCGGTGAACACGACACCCTCGCCGCCAGCCCCGAGAAGGCGCAGAGAATTCGCGCCATATTCCCTCTTCAAGAGTGCCCGTGCTCGGCGTTCGCGGGCGACCGCGCGCTTTTCGTCTTCAACGGCCGGGGCTCCGTGCGTCGCTCGGTACTCACTGATCAATCCATCCATCGACAGGAACGCGTCGCGGATATCGGCGTCGTTCACACTTTTCCGGATCTGTTCCGCGAACGCGGCCATCGCGGTCGGCTTGAACATGCCGCAGATCCTGTCCATCTCCAAGATAATGCACCGAAGCGACTCTTGTTCGCGAGCGCCACGCCACGCCGAACCGGCACCGCCAAGATCCTGGCCCGTCCTTCGGATCGCTTCGGCCAGACCGATGATGCGCCAACCGCTCAGTGTCAGCGCGGCCAATCGCTCGTTGATGTACTTCCTGGCGAGTTTCACGGCCCTCCTGAGCTCGACGGGCTCCCAGGCCAGAAGCGCACCTCGACGCATCTCGGGCGCCCGTTGCTGCATGATCTCGCTCGCGGAGCGGTAAAGCGCGTATCCAAGCACATCCTCCCTCAGCGTCCGATCGTCGAGCGCCACCCGCTCCGTGCAGGTTCGATCGTGCCGCACAGCCGCCGCCGGATGCATCACGATCCTTAGTCCGAGTTGATCCCGCATCAGTTGCGACACGAGCATGTCCGACCGGCGAACGTAGCGATCGCCAAGCCGGGCGAGGGTCTGCGGGAATTCGAGCAGCACGTTGGGGTCGAAGAAGATCGTGGATCCTCCACGCTGGACGGATGGCTCCGCGGCTTCGACCGCCAATGTCTGAATGTCGACCGTCAGTGGCCGGAACACTGCCTCTCCGGCCAGCAGCCGATCGACCCTCGACCCGATGAAACCGAGGACCTCACCTGCGGTCGACCGGCCCGGTCTTGAAGGCAGCGTGAAGGGAGTCTCGAGGTGCTCGGTGAAGCGGGAGAGGTCGTAGTAGAAATCGCGGAACGAGGCACGTACCGGAGCGTCGGTGGCGCCACGATCAGGCCACTCTGATCCTGGCTGTGACGCGGCAAGGACTCTTAAGTGGTGCTGGAGATCCAAAAGTTGTACGCGCAGTGTCGCCGTGAAGGGCAGCGGAGCGGCGTCGGTGTCCGGACCAATGACTACGTCCACTCCGGAATCCTGCAACGCACACAGCACCGCCAAGTCCGGGGAGGGTCGATCGGTGACGGTGCCGTCCCCATGATCGACCGTGCAGTTGAGCCGTTTGTCGTCGTCCAGGATCCACGCCCATGCGCAGGGGAACCCGGCTGCCGCTCGCGCCACGTAGGTGTTGAGGACCGTCCTCGAAACAGCGATCGGATTCCGCTGCTTGGTCGGGTCGGTCGTATCGATAAGTTGGCCCCGCTCCCAGTCCTCGCGTTGCCGTTCGATTGTGATCAGGTCGATATCGAGCCCTTGCGTCGTGAAGTCGGAAATCAGCGCGTGGAGTGAGCGTTCGCCGTTGGCAGGCAGCGGTCCGTTCTCGACAACGACGACCTTCAGCCGGGCAACGCCGGGCCGCGAAGCGAGGCTCGCCAAGTCTTCCAGAAGCTCGCATACGTGTACTGGCACCATTGCGTCCGTGACGAAGCCGACGACCAGGCTGAGGGGGCGTGGCGGCTCAGAGAGGTTCGGGATGACGGCGGCGACAGCCTGCGCCTTCGGCAGGGCCCAACCAAACAGATCATGCGCCCGCTTGGCGAACTCCTCTCGAGCTCCGTGATCGAATCGATCGGCGTACTTGCCCCAGAAGCGTGTCAGCCCCTCGAGCTTTGGCCGTGAGCCGGGAGCCGAGAGCCGATCAGATCGTGGATCCGCGAAGTGGTGGACCGTGTAGTCCTCAACTCGACCGAAGCGCAGGTCTGGCAGGTCCGCAAGCCGGATGCACATGTCACGATCCGTGCAGCTCGGCAGATGCTCGTCGAAGCAGCCCGCTTTGAGCAGCATGTCGAGCCGCACAAACAGGTTCGACCCCTGGATGTGCTGCCCGCGAATGAAGAGCTCCCGCGGGTTCAGGCGCTCAGGAATCCCATGCCGATGGCCCGGATCGTCCACGGACTCGTGCCGAATGACGCCAGAGGCTACCATCCCGAGATCCCGGGTGACGGCCTGCTCGATGCAGAGTTCAAGGTGGCCTGGCTCCCAAGCGTCGTCGTCGTCGAGAACGGCAACGAAGCACAGGTTGGGCCTGGCCATCAGTCTGGCGTCGCGGTGCAACTGATCGATGCCAGAGTTCCACGCGCCGGCCGCCGTGTGCAGCGTTCGGCGGTTTCGCAGGACGCTCGCAGGGATGCCGCCGCATCGTGCTTGCACTCGCTTGGCGAAGGACGCGAGAGCCGAATCGGGCAGCTCGTCCTTCGTCTGATCGACGACGAGCATCAGACGCTCGGGCGCAGCGGTCTGCCCGAGGATGGACGGGATCGCGCGTTGAAGCAGCAGATCGTCGCGTCCGTGGGTCGCGATTAGCGCAATGACGGAACGAGCGTGGTGCGGGCGCAGTTTGGATGACATCCGGCAACCTCCGATGAGCGAGGTGAGAAACTCGCCGCCGCCGCTGGGCCAATGGCTCAACTATGCCCTTGCGGGCACATCCCTCGTGTCTCGGAGTAGCCGGAGTTGCTCTTCAGAACAGGCTGCCAGGAAGGATCTCACATGCTCATCGAATCGAGATCCATTCCTCAGCCTCTCGCGTCCATCCGCAACACAGGGAGTCACGATCAGCGTTGACACGTTATGGCATTTGGGCACACCGGTCAAACTGCAGGACCGCTACTCTGTGTCTCGTCTTCACGAGGAGTCCTTTCCGGCCTCTCAGGCCGACAGGATCCTCTCACAAAGACTGGTACAAGGTTCCCAGAGGGGGGTCAGATCGTTACGCACATGGACATCTCTTCGCAAGAAGAACGCATGGCCATGCTGGCCGTGCGTCGTTTCTTCTGCCCTCGCTTGCTTTGCTTTGGTCAGCGGAACAGCGATCCGAAGAACCCGTGGAGGCGAGCACCCCAGCGCTCGGACCAACGAGCATTGTCTTGCGGGCGGCGGGTCGCTTATTCGTTTGGGCAGTCGGTATTCAGGGGGAGATACCATCGCCCGTCCTCACGGATGTCTCGTGTGCCGATGCGACCGATCCCGCAGTCGATCACGAACTCCTGCCCGGTGATGGGCGGACTCAACGCGTCGAGCAGGAACACGACGAGCGAGGCGATCTGTTCCGCGGTGATGAAGCCGAACGGGTCATAGAGTGCTCTCAGGTGGTGACGAACCGCAGGGTCATCAAGCCGTTGTGCCCACGTCGGCGAGTGAGGGTTGATGATTGAAGCCGGTCTGATGTGATTGCAGAGCACGCCATGTCGCTTGACTTCTGCTGCCAACGCCAGAGTCCAGCTGGCCAGCGCGCCGTTCGCCGCGGCGTATGCAGGTTCAAGGGCGAAGCCCCAGCCAGCAGACCCGTTGACTGATCCAAAGGTGATCACGGCGGATCGATCCGGCGTCTCCCGGAGGAGCGGAAGGGCGGCGGTAGTCAAGTTCACCGCCGTGAGCAGATTCGTTTCCATCATCACCTCGAAGTGCGAGGCCTTGGTGTCGGCGACGGTCATCGGCATTCCCGGTGAACTGCCTCCCGCGACGTTAACGACGAAATCGAGGCCGCCGAACTCCTCAGCGTGCTGAGCGACGGCCTCGGCGGCGGTGCTGGGGTCGCGGAGGTCTCCGATCACAGCCCGGATATCGCCGCCCATGCCCCGGGCCTGATGCGATGCCTGCAGTTCCTTGGCGAATCCCTCCGCGGCCGGGTCGTGGTCAACCGTCGTAATAGACGCACCTTCGCCAACGAGCCTGCGCGCCACCGCCTGCGAGGTTCCTCCTCTCCGGCCCGTGCCGCTCACGATGCCGCACCTGCGGGCCATCCGGCCCGCCGTCTGTTCAGTCGTCATGGCTCACCTCCTGCAGCGGTTTCCTGGTCAGCCGCGGGGGCGCCGTCCCGCTGGCAGCCCAGTGCCGAGGAGCGCGTCTCTCGGCCCTCCGTTTCCAGTGCTTGCCCGGGCAAAGCATGCAATCCATGTAGAAAATCTACATGTCCATCGATGATAAGTCAAGTAAGATCGTAAATCTACATGTAAAAACATGACGAGGCGTGGGTCTTCAAGTCGACCAGGGCATGGATCCGAATATGATCCTTGTGTACATGACCTCAGGACCCATACGAATAGCTAACGTGATTTCGGTGCCGACCTTGGGGGAAAGAGTCAAGGCCGACAGGGACGCTCGTGGCATCTCGCGCGTGGATTTCGCCGGGCTACTTGCTGAGGCGGCGAAGCAGACGGCTGGAGCCGAAGGCCGGAAACTCGACGTCAATTGGGTGATCAACCTCGAGAACAACCGGCTCCGCAAGCCGGCCCCCGACGTGATTCGCAGTCTCCTGGCGTCGGCGCTGGACCAGGATCCAGATCTCTACCGTTCGCTACCGATGCAGCGCGGCGAGTACGGGCTCGGCGCGGCCGAAGTCCCAACTGCTCTGGATCCGTACGCCGTCGCTCGTCTCGTTCTGGAGAACATCCCGCCCGGCAGCCAAGTACTGTTCGACAACCCGCCCACGGGGCCATTATCCGCGCGCTATCCGCAAGCGTTGGATCTTGTGTTCCGCATCGTCGCGCAGCGACGGTCGAATCTCGTGCTGTATTCGAACGAGGACCCAGAAACGCAGGCGGATGAGACAATGCACTGCACGGCAAATATCCTACTCCTTGCCGCGCTGCTACACGCTCAAGAGCCCTTTGTGGGTTCCCCGTCAGCTGTGGGTGAATACCTCTCGTCCATTCCGCTGGGAGCTGTGTCGGCGGCAAGCGAACAGACCATTGGCCTGCGCACTCGACGAGACGATGCGATCCGCCACGAACTGACGCGGGCTGTCGCTGAGCACTTGACTCGCGCGATAACGATTTTCGAGCGCAGTCGCGCTCCGTCACGCGATGAACGAATCAATCCTCTGACGATTGTGCTCATCAAGTTCGCCCGGGCAACCGAACTTGGACAGGCCGTCGCGCTTAGTTTCGACGAACACCGATACTGCCGCAAGCTAGAGGATCAGAGCCGCGTGGAGAACTATTTCCAAGACCGTGCTGATCGTGGAGTCGTTCGTCGCAGGCTGCTCTCCGTTGATTGCGTGCTCGAATGCGCGGTCCAGCGTCAGACCCCAATTGAACTCGTGAAACCATGAGATTGCTGAACCCGAAGCACCATCTTGAGCAGTTGCCACCAGAGGAGTACTGCCGATTGCGGGGGCGAAGTGAAGCGCTCTGTAGAAAGCTAATGGATCTTCTACACCCAAAGGCGGGCGATGTTCTTCTGGATGTGGGATGTGGCCCCGGTGAGCTCACATCTTTGATAGCCTCAAGCACGGGGGTCACCGTCATCGGCGTTGATTCGGACGAGGGGCGTATCGCCCATGCAGTTCAACACGACTCAACTGTCCGCTGGATCAACGCCGACGCGACGGCTCTGCCGTTCGAACCCGCGACCTTCGAGGCAGTGGTCATGACCCTGGCGATCCAACGGATGAACGGGAAGCGAGCTATAGGCGAAATACACCGCGTGCTGCGCCCGGGCGGCCGGTTCGCCTTGGCCTCACCAACGCCCGAGCAATTGCAACGTAGGCTTGATCTCGCATTCTTCCCGAGGGCGATAAGATTCGAGATGGCTCGCTTTCCAAGCGATGCTCGAATTCGGACGCTGCTCAGGGATGCCGGGTTTGGTAGTATCACTCAAGAGGTCTTCGTAGAGAGCACAGGCGTAGCCGATTCGCAGTGGCTTGAATGGATCAAGCAGCGACCGTATTCATCTCTGCGCGGCCTGAGCCCGGAAGTGTTCCGGGCTGGGATCCGCGAGCTCGAAGAGTATCTCAATCGGCTACCGAGCGAACCGGTCTTGCGCAATGAACTGGTAGTGTTCATTGGATGCAAGACTGCGGCGTAGTGAATCGGAGCGATCAGATGCCACGGCTCTTGAACAAACAGATTATATCATTCATTCTCTACGACGTCGCAAACTCGGCGTACATCCTTCTCATTCCAGCGGTTGGCTTTGCGGTCTACTTTCGCGAGATCGTTGCGGGCGGTGCGCAAGGGGCAGATCTGCAGTGGGCAGTGCTCGTTTCGCTCAGTTTTGGCGTTGCCGGGCTTCTTGCTCCATTTGTTGGAGCAATTGCAGATCTGGGGGGCCTGCGACGTCAGCTACTAATCGGTTCGACGATGGGATGTTGCTTGCTGGCTGCGGCACTAACGCTTGTTGGTCCCGGAGACGTGGTCTTCGGTGGGATCCTGTTCGTCGGCGCGCAAGTGTTTTACACCATTGCGATCGCACTGTACGACTCCTACTTGCGTGATCTTGTCCCCAAGAATCTTGCCGGCCGTCTCTCCGGGATCGCGTGGGGGGCAGGGTACCTCGGCGGGATTGCTTGCTTGGCACTTGTTTTCCCGCTTCTAAGTGGGGGTCTCGAGGAGGACAATCTGGGTCGCTACAGACTTTCCTTTCTGGTCACGGCGGCTTTCTTCTTGCTCGTCTCCATCCCGGCATTTGTCTTCTTGCCACGGGCAGCGGTGACTGCAAGTCGCACGACAGGGGTCAGAGATCTGCTGCTGGGCGCGCATCGTGGTATCTGGCACACCGTCAAGCACTGGCGCAACAGCCGCCAGGTGTTCAAATTCCTGATCAGCTACTTTCTGATCTCCGATTCTATCGTAGCGATCATCTTTTTCACGTCGATCTATCTAGCTGTCAACTTTGACTACACAGTCACCCAGATACTGATGCTGACCGTGCTGATCCAAGCGATCGGCATTCCGGCGACAGCAATCCTGGGACACCTCGGAGACTACTGGGGGCTTAAGCGCACAATCTTTGTCACGCTCGCGATTTGGACTGCTGTAGTCCTGGTAATGGTGCTGGGCACAGAGTCATACATTCCTTGGGTGATGGCAGGCTTGATGGGCTTGGTGATCGGCTCGACCCAATCGCTCTGCCGCAGCCTCTATGCACACCTCGTGCCTCGAGACAGACTGAACGAGTTCTTTGGATTCAGTGCGTTCGCCGGCAAACTGTCGTCGATGTTCGGTCCCCTAGCCTTTGGACTTGTGTCTTTGGTGACTGGAAGTCAACGGCTGGGTTTGCTGTCGTTGCTCGTGTTCTTTGGACTTGGTGGCGTTCTGCTCTTGTTTGTCCGCGTCGAGGCTGACGCAACCGAGTGACGCAATGCCCGGATCACGGGCTGAGAGTCCGCTCACAAGTGGTGATGCGCCGTACGCGGTGGGAGTAGAGGGCCAGCGTCTTGTCGTATCTTGTCAATCCCAAACAAATCAGATGCGGCATGGTTTGGAGCGGGGCGACAAACTCCTGGCCCCCTACTGAGTGTCAACAAACAGGGTGGCTGGAAGCTAACTCTCTGCCTCTTGGAACTCCGCGAACGCGGCATCGACTTTGGCAGCGAAGATGAAGTCGCTCTCGGTCAGACCATTGATCTTATGCGTCCACACTTCCACGCATACCCGGCCCCAGGCGAGATGGATGTCGGGGTGATGGTTTTGCTGCTCGGCGATTGCCCCGATTCGGTTAACGAAGGCCAGCGCCTTTGCAAAGTCTGGCAGCTTGTAGATCCCGGTGAGGTGATACTCCTGCTCGATGGTCCACCCGTCGAGCTCCCGCAGCAGGCCCCCGACTTTGTCACCAGAAAGCGGAGGTGTTCCGCCGCGACAGGCCACGCACTCTTTGTCAGCTAGTTCAGAAACCATGCAGACCTCCGCTTTTCATTGAGCATCTTGCGAATCTCTCGGCATGTTCGAACGCTGCCCCATCCTTGAGTGCATGCATTCGACCCGGCTAAGACGGACCGGCCGGACTCTCGTCCAGCAGAGCGCGCTTCTTCTCGGCCGACATTTCCCGTTTGACCATCGCCCGGCTCCACCGCCGGGCTTTCCGAGCACGAGTGTAACGCCCCCCCACAGGAAACACAAGATCCAGTCGCTTGCTTCGGACCGGAATCGACGGTGACCGGCAGGATCCCGTCCCAAGACGACGGCCTGGAAGCCCTGCCGAGCCGCTACGGTGGGGGTGGGGACAAACTGATCTTCGCAGATCCCTTGTCGTTTGTCGGGTTGGTGAGCGGTTCGCACCGGGCACATCGGCGTTGCTGCGGCCGCC
>JADFGU010000032.1 GCA_022567535.1 Planctomycetota bacterium
CTTCGACCACGACGCCCACGCTTCGTTCTGCAACCGTTGCGGGGTTTCCTTGACGGAGTCGACTACAACGGCACGAACTCCCGTCCCCGTTCTCCCAACCTCGTTTGCCGCCTCCGGCCACCACCTCGTCAGACGACTGCTCGGTGAGGGCTCGCTGGGATCATTGCAAGTGCGGCGGCTGATCGTCGCGGGCCATCTCGCCGAAGCCCAGGCGCTCGCCAATGCGAAGCTGATGGCGAAACCGCTGCAGCAAATGTCCTACCAGCCTGTGGGCGATCTTCTCATCAACCTGCCGACGATCTCCGCCGACAGCGCCACGGATTACGAACGCGCGCTGGATCTTGATTCGGCGCTCGCGGTCACCCGCTTCACGGCCGGCACGGTACGTTATGAGCGACGGGTGTTCGCCTGCCCGGTGCATCAGGTGCTCGCGGTCCGGCTGACTGCGAGCAAGCCTGGTGCGGTGGATTGCGATGTCAGCCTCGATTCACCCCAGTCTGCCACGCTCGAGCTGGATGGCGATATGCTGACGCTCGCCGGGCGCAATCCCGGCGAGCAGGGAATAGCCGGCGCGCTGCGCTTTGTCGCGCGGGCGCGGGTGCTGCGCGAGGGCGGTACGCTCGAGGCGCGTGCCGCGGGGGTCGGTGTGCGCGGTGCGGACGCGGTGACGATCCTGATTGCGATGGCGACCAGCTATCGCCGCTTCAACGATACCAGCGGCGATCCTGATGCGATCACACGCGCGCAGATCGCCGCCGCCGCCGCGCGCGGCTTTGCCGACATTTTCGCGGCGGGCGTTGCCGATCATCGGCGGCTCTACCGCAGCGTCCGGCTCGACCTCGGCCGAACCGCATCGGCCGATCGCCCGACCGACGAGCGCATACGCACCAGCGAGGACAGTGACGACCCTGCGCTGGCGGCGCTTTATTTCAACTATGGCCGGTATCTTCTGATCGCTTCCTCGCGCGCAGGCTCGCAGCCGGCCAATCTTCAGGGGATATGGAATGATCACGTGCGGCCGCCGTGGGGCTCCAAATATACCATAAACATCAACACCGAGATGAACTACTGGCCAGCCGAGCCGACCGCACTCGCCGAATGCACCGCGCCGTTGATCACATTCGTGCGCGATCTCGCCGAGCAGGGCGCGCATACCGCGCGGGAAATGTATGGCGCGCGCGGCTGGGTCGCGCATCACAATACCGACCTGTGGCGCGCGACCGCGCCGATCGACGGCGCCTCGTGGGGGCTGTGGCCGACCGGCGGGGCGTGGCTCTGCACCCATTTGTGGGATCGCTGGGATTATGGCCGGGATCGCGATTATCTTGCCTCCGTCTATCCGTTGATGCGCGGCGCGGCGCTGTTCGACTGGGACGACTCCATGCAGCTCGACCGCACGAGCGGCCGGTTCGCGATGGATCGGAATGTGCATGTATCGCACAAGCGTGCCGCGGACGGCGGGGTGCTGTATCTGGTGTGCGACAGCCTGACCGGCACCGCACGCGTCGCGGACGGGCAGTCCGACCGGGGAATGAACACGATCGGCGACCTGGAGTTCGTTGACGCCGTGGGGGCTGTCTACGCGAGATGGGACGGTCGCGAGCTCCTGTGCGACCGGATTCATTACAACGCGCTGGCGGGCACCGTTCGCGCCGAGTCGAACCAGTCGTCGCGGATCACGCTCGTGGATCCGGCCAGGGCGGCGGTCATCCACGCCCAGGCCGCCACGTGGAATCTCGATACCGGCGAGGCGCAGCTCGAAGGCACACAGCCGGTGGTCGTGCCGGTGGGACCGCTGCCCGCAGATGGCGGCGGGTGAGAGTGGTTGAGGCGAGATGAATCGCGGGATCGACCCAGGATTGCGTCAGGACGACGTGCGGTCGAGGATGCGGTATCGTTCGCGCTCGCCGCGACCGGTGACGGGGTAGTCCTTGCGGAGCGGGTGGGCCGGGTACGACTCCCACATCAGGATCCGGCGCAGGTCCGGGTGGTTTCGAAAGCGGATGCCGAACATGTCGAAGACCTCGCGTTCGGTCCACTCCGCGCCGGGCCAGAGATCCGTGACGCTGTCGACCCACAGCGCGGGGTCCTCCTCGATGCCGTCGGTCGGAACCGAGGGGTCGAGGAAGAGCTTGACGAAGAACCGGTCGTCGCGATCGAAGCAGATCAGGTTGTATCCGACCGCGAACCGCCCCGGCATCTCGCCCGGGTAGTTCAGATAGTCGATCCCGAACACGTCGGACAGGAAGCCGTAGTCCAGCTCGTCCTTCAGGAACGCCATCACCTCGTGAAGGTCGCCCGGCTCAAGGATGAGCGTGGACTGCCCGCGAAACTCGGTGGCGCGAAACCGCTTGTTCGGGAACGCGCCCTTGACGAGCTTGAAGCTCGGGTGGTCGAGATTCGCGGTCGATCGCGCCGTGTCGGCCATCGGGCGGTGCTCCGTGGGGTAAGAAGTGTAGCGTGCCCCGAACCTCCGGGAGCCCGGCCCGGATCGCGAAGCCCTGCCCGAGCAGCACGAGCGTGGCGCAACATCGGCCGGGCAAGGTCCATATTGGTTACTGCACGAGCACGTGCTCGACCAAGGGCCGATAGCCTCGCCCCGCCCGGATGACACGGGCCGGCAATGGAGCGAGTTGTTTATGACACGCACACAGAGACAGAATTACCGTGAGCCGTCGGAGACGGATTCGTCACACTGTGGCCGATTGACCCGTGAGCAGGTGGTCGACCGGATCATGACTCTGAACCCGACCGCCAAGCCGGACTTCCTCCGCGGATTCCAGAGAGGATCGCTCTCGGACTACCTCGCACGTCTGGACACGGCCAGGTCGCCGCGTGGGAGCGGTTGGGTGCGTCGGGGGGACTCGCCGGCAATCGTGACCCGCCGGCCTGGAACCTAGGTTTCGGTTCGATCGGGCGGCATGGCGATCGAGCCTCGGGGACAGCGGCGGGCTCCCCCGAGGCTTGTTTGTGCGCGTGGCGCGTGTCGGCGGATGAAATTCCGGACTTTCTGTTTCCGGACTCATGGGCGGGTCATGCGCGTCCGATTAGTGGGGTCGTCAAAGCACCGGCATCTCAAGCCGGGGCCTTCAGGAGTCCGATAAAGCGGGCTCAGGACACCTTGGGAGTCCACCCGGCCATGCCCGGCGGAGCCGCCACACCCGGGAGGAAGATGCGTCACCGATCTGGTCCGTGCGGGTGGAGCCCGGCCGACCGAGTTTGATCTCGTCAGTGGGCCGGGCGCCAGGCTCGGCGTCAGACCGAAACGGTCGCCGGTGGAGTTTCATCGATGAGTGTGAGCAAGACCCAGGTCACAGCGTTGATTGCCGCGGGCGGGAGTGCGGCGCTGGTGCTCGGCGGATGCATGAATGGGCCGAACGTCGAGCCCAGGACCGCTTCTTCAAGGGCTGTGATGCCTGCGGGCAATTCCGGTGCGATCGTGCATTCCGCAGCGCGCAGGTTCGACCCGTTCAATGTCGCGCTCGCGGGTGATGATGACGGCGCACTCTCCATGCAGCACGGCAGCGCGTCTGAGCGGATTCCGCTGACGCCAAGCCCCGTCGAATACGGTCACCAGCCCGTGCTGTCGGCCTCGGAGATCCTCGGCGACGTACTGGCCAGCGAGAAGCCCGCGTCTGATCTGGTGCGAACCGTCGGCGCGAACTTCTCGCAGATCACCTTCTCGCTTGAAGGCGCGAATTTCGATCCGAACATTTCTCCTGACGGGCGGAAGATGGTCTTCGCGAGCACACGGCACAGCTTCACCGCCGACATCTTCATCAAGGACGTATCCAGCCGCGTCAAGACGCAGCTCACCAACACCGATGCGCACGACATGATGCCCAAGATAAGCCCTGACGGCACGCGCGTCGCCTTCGCGAGCAACCGCCGCGGCAACTGGGACATCTACATCATGCCGATCACGGGCGGAAGGGCCGTCCAGATCACGACCGCGTCCAGCCACGAGTTGCACCCGAGCTGGTCGCCCGACGGTCAGCACCTGGTGTTCTCCCGATTGGGCGCGGTGAGCGGTCGCTGGGAGCTGTGGGTGACCAACGTGTTCAACACCGGCATGGCGCACTACCTCGGCGACGGGCTGTTCCCGGAATGGTGCCCCGTCGCGGGGACCGGCCAGAACGGTGCTGATCAGATCGTCTTCCAGCGCAGCAGCAGGCGTGGCGACCGGGCATTCAGCATCTGGACGATCGATTACGCCGACGGTCAGGCGTCCTACCTCACGGAGATCGTCGGCAGCGAGGTCGCCGCGTGCATCAACCCCACGTGGAGCCCGGACGGGGAGCGGGTTGCCTTCGCCGCTGTGCCCAATCCCAAGCAGTGGGCCGAGATGACCAAGACCCGCCCCTCCTCGGCGAACCTGTGGATGATCAGCACGAATGGCAGTGGGCTTGTCAACCTCACGTC
The DNA here is from genome assembly GCA_022567535.1 of Planctomycetota bacterium. Taxonomy (GTDB): domain Bacteria; phylum Planctomycetota; class Phycisphaerae; order Phycisphaerales; family UBA1924; genus JADFGU01. The sequence continues at coordinate 4,423 of JADFGU010000032.1, forward strand.
CAACGATGTGATCAACCTCATGCCGGTGTGGTCCAGCGACAACCGGATCTACTTCGTCTCCGATCGCGGCGGCGTTGACAACATATGGACGCTCCGCGCCGACCAGGCCGTCCTGGCGGCGTCCGGCGATGCGCCCGCCGGGGACGATGGCGCGGTCATCACCAGCGCGCCGTCCGATGACGACGGCTGACCACGGACCTCTTGACGCCCGGGCCTGACCGCCCCGGCGTCGCATTCCCCGGGACAGCCCGGGCTCGACCGAACCGACGGGGACGGAGCCCCGTCACACTGAGGCAAGGACGCCATGACAAGTGCAAAGACCATGCGGGGCTCAAACGTTCGAATGCTCGGGGGGCTCGTGCTGACCATCGCCGTCGCGCTGGCGGCGGGATGTGCGAGCAAGCCGGACTTGATCGCACCGCGCGTGCACGTGGCGCCGTACAATACGGTCCATGGCGACGCGCTCTGGGCTGTGGCGCCGCTTCGGAACGAGTCCGGCACGTCGCTGGTAGACGAGCTGGTGGTCAGCGATGAGATCGTCTCGGCGATCGCACAGGTGCGCGGGATTCGATGCCTGCCGCTCAACCGCACGATCGCCGCCATGCGGGCCCTGGAGTTGACCTCCCTGGACACGCCCGACGATCTGAAGCGCCTGGCCGTGGAGCTGGGTGTAGACGGGCTGGTGGTCGGTTCGGTGACGGCGTACGACCCGTACGACCCCCCCACGCTCGGACTGGCGCTGGCGTTGTATTCCAGGCCGGGCCGCCTCAATACGCGGGCGGCCGAACCCCTTGACGTTCGGCGGCTTGAGTACCAGCCGACCGACTACCAGTACTTCGTCAACAGCAATTTCGATGACGCGCCGGCGTCGGTGATCTCCGAGATCGTTGATGCGCGCGGACACGACGTGCAGATGCGGATCCAGGAATACGCGACCGGACGGACGGACGCCCATTCGCCACTGGGGTGGCGGCGATATCGGGCGAGCATGGTCTTGTACACGAAATTCGTGGCGTGGCACGCGGTCGGCCGGCTCGTCGAGCACGAGTGGCTCCGGCTGGCCCGAGGCCCACGCCTGGCTGGAAACCCGTCCCGCTGACCGTCGGCTCGTCGCCGCCGGGACGCACGGGCGGCACGGAGCGACGGATGCAGGACTTCCGCAGACAACAGCTCGATCGGTTCGCCTCCCGCCGCAATTACGCGCCGGGCTCGACGACCGTGATCCGAGGGCGGCAAGAGTGCCGGTACGCGAGCGATGGCTGCGCGTTCCGCCCCATGGATGCGTCGGCCGTCGCGGGACAACCAGCACATCTGACGAACCGAAGCCCCGATGGGGCGGCGCGAAACGACGAGCAGCGTTCATGACGCGTGCGTTAGAGATTCATGTAGCGGCGGCTCCGGCCGACCGCACAGGAGACAGGCGAATGTCCACTCTTCCGATCACCGAAGCGTTCTCGAGCTACCTCACCGACGAACGCCACTTCAGCCCGTACACCGCCCGCTGCTACGGCGCGGATCTGCGGCAGTTCGTCAACTTTCTCGTCGAGGAGTACGGGATCGAACTCGATCAGCCGAGGGAGGAGGACGCGTACCGGCGTCGCGCGGGCGGGACCGGCGATGTCGCGGGCGCCATCGAGCCCAAGACGATCACCGGCATCATCTGCGAGGCGTCGCCGGACGTCATCCGCCAGTTCCTGTCGCATCTCTCGCAACATATGTACTCATCGGCGACGATGGCGCGAAAGATCGCGACGCTGCGGTCGTTCTTCAAGTGGGCCGAGCGCCGCGGTGTGGCCGAGGCAAACCCCATGACGCTCATCCGTACGCCCCGGCAGGGCAAGCGTCTGCCCAAGGCGATCACGATCGAGCAGGTCGAGAAGCTCCTCGCGGCGCCGGACGAGCGAGACACGCTGGGCGCCCGCGACCGGGCGATGCTCGAGACACTCTACTCGACCGGCATCCGCGTGAGCGAACTCGTCGGGCTCAATCTCGACGATCTGGACTTCACCGGCGAGGCTTTGCGCGTGCGGGGGAAGGGAAAGAAGGAGAGGCTTGTGCCTCTGGGATCGCACGCCTTGGGCTCGATCAAGAAGTACACCGACATGCTGCGGACGGACCCGCGCTTCTCCGATGCCATGGATCCGCACCAGGCCGCTCACCCCCTCTTCCTCAACAAGCACGGCAAGCGGCTCAGCTCACGCTCGGTGCGCCGCAAGCTGGACAAGTACCTGCGCCAGGCTGGGCTCGACCCGAGCATCAGTCCACACACGCTACGGCACAGCTTCGCCACCCACCTATTGGACAACGGCGCGTCGCTGCGTGACGTGCAGGAGATGCTCGGCCACCAATCGCTGAGCACGACGCAGGTCTACACCCACCTGACCAGCCAGCGGATGCGAGACGCGTACGACTCGGCCCACCCTCGGGCTGAGGCCAGCTGATCGAACCGATACTATCCCCGCGCGCGGACGCCCCACGGAAGGGGCGTCTTTTCTTTGCAACTTTGGCGCACCTCAGCCGGGCGGGCCGCCCGATTCGTCCGTCGTGTCGGGCGCGACGATGGACTGGGGTGGATGCGCCCGACGCAGCGCCGCGTCAATGCGATCGGCCAGCGCGGCATGGTCCGATTCCGGATCCAGCGGCTCAACCATCAGGAGCGTGCGATCCGGCCCGACCAGAATGAGCAGGGCGCCGGCGGCGTCATCGAACCAGCCGATCGATCGGCTCGGCGAATGATCCCACAGCAGCGTGCCCGGCGCGCCGAATTGCTCGTCCCATCGGGGCGCCAACTCGCGATACCGTAGCGGCGAATAGTCACCCAGATCGAACACGACGCCGGCGTGCACAGCCAGCCGCCACGGGTGCGTCTGTCCGGGCTCGACCAACCGCTCATCGGTTGGCGGCGCCAGCGCGCGATTGCACAGAACGTCGATGGCTCGAATCGCCGAGCCGGCCGCGTTGAGAAACCCGTCCTGCATCTGCTCGTCGGCGTCGTGGCGAAAGAGAATGAGTGCGAGTGCGTGAGGCCTACCTTCGGGTTCTCCCGACGATTCGGCGAGGACGGTGGAGAGTCTCCAGGGCATGGTGTCGCCGTCGAACAGCTCGATCTCCGGCGTCAGGTCGCCCACGCGCACGGGGGGGCGACGCGGCTGAAGATCGACGATTGAGGTGACGGGCCAGCGACCAATCGTGTCGATCCGCCAGCCCGACGGGGCCGGTGGGTCGAACGCTCTGCACTCGATTTCGAGCGTCAGAGCCGCCGGATCCTCCGGGGGGCCGATCTGCGCGCGCAGACGGATCAAACGATCGGATCGCGGGTCGATCCAGAGCCGAACCTCGCGGCCCCCGCTCATGCCCTCGATCTCGACGACCTCGCCTCTGCCGAGCTGCGCGTCGGCCAGCCTCGCGACAGTCCAGACCGTGTGCGGGGTGTAGGGCGTCGGAAGGGACAACCCGCGATCGGCGGAGAAAGCCAACTGCAGTTGCGGCAGGGGCAGCGGCCGCATCGCCGACGACATCGTGGGCAGGTCAGGCGGGCCCGGCAGCAGCATCGAGTAGTAGACCGTCTCGTTGCGATTCGTCACCGCGACCAGCTCGCCACCCCCCCACCACACCTCCAGCGGGTCGAACTCGATCCGCAGCGAAGGGTCGCGGGCGGCGGGATCGGCGTCGAGATACAGCTTCAGCCGGCGCACCGACTTGCGACCGAGCGAATCCTCCACGGTGATCCTGACGTGCTCGCCGATGGGCCCGTCCCGGTACGCGCCCCGGAGCGCTTCGAGAAAGACCGGCGGCGGCGGCAGCGGATCGGGATCGTCTTTCTCCTGAGCGATCGCAACGGAAGCGCACCCCAGCCACCCAACCAGAACCCGCGTTCTGGCGCGGGCAATGGCCGGCAACATGGGTGCGAGAACGCTCATGGGCATAGTGGCAGGCGATTCGCCGACGAGGCACGATCGCCGAGCAGTCTCTCGAGTAATACGGAAACGGTAGCCGACGCCTGGCCCTTTGTCCCCGGCACGAGGACATCGGGCCCGATCTCACACAGCGGCTTGAGCACGAACGCGCGTTCGTACAGGCGCGGATGCGGCACGATCAGATCATCCTCCGCGATCACCATGTCGGCGTACAGAATAAGATCGAGATCGAGTGTTCGAGGCCCCCATCGCGACGCGCGATCACGCCGGCGACCAAACGATCGCTCGATACGCAGCATGTCGGTCAGCAGTTCTCGCGGCGTGAGTGTGGTCGCGACGCGGCACACGGCGTTGAGAAACATCGGCTGCGCGATCTCCCCCACCGGGTCGGTCTCAACCAGCGACGACACCGCCTCGACCTTTACGCCGGGCACGCGGCGCAGGGATGCAATCGCCCCGTCTATGCAGCCTCGCCGGTCTCCTATATTGGAGCCCAGCGCGATATAGGCGGCGACTGCAGGTGTCCCGGCACGATTCACGCGGGATTGTACGCCCCGGCCGCGACGGCTCCGAGAAAATCACTCCGCGGAAACCAGCTCCCGGGTGCGGTGCTGCATGTGGGCCTTGAGCCGGGCCAGGATCGAGCTGTGCATCTGGCTGACCCGGGACTCGGACAGGTCGAGCGTGGCGCCGATCTCCTTCATGGTCATGCCCTCGTAGTAATAGAGGATGACGATGAGGCGTTCGGCCCTGCTGAGTCCCTTGGTGACCAGCTCGCGCAGGTCCTTTTCCTGCATCTGGCGGAGCGGGTTGCCCACGCCGTGGTCGCGCGTGATGTCGAGCTCGCGCACATCGTTCTCGCCGTCGGCGGTGTATCGGCGGGTGATGCTGATCGTGGAGACGGAGGAAGAATCTCGCTTGATCTTCTCGAACTCCTCGGGATTGACGCCCAGCCGCTGCGCGACGTCGTCGTCGGTCGCCGGATACCCACTGCCCATCTCGATCTGCTGCCGGGCGTTCTCGACCTTGGCGGTGCGGTGGCGCACGAGCCTGGGCACCCAGTCCATGGCGCGGAGCTCGTCAAGGATGGCGCCGCGAATCCGCGGGGCGCAGTAGGTCTCAAACTTGACGCCCCGGGCGAGGTCAAACGCGTCGATCGCGTCCATCAGCCCGAACAGGCCGGCTGACATGAGATCCTCGACCTCGACCTCGTCGGGGAGGCGCGCGTAAATTCGCTCGGCGTTGTAGCGCACGAGCGGCAAGTACTTCTCCATCAAGAAGTTGCGCATTCCCTCCGATCGCTTCTTCCGGTATTCCTCCCAGATCTCGGTGACGGGCCGAGCGTTCATGGGATGATTTTCGATCGAGGATTCAGCGTGACGAGCCGGGAATCGATTCCGCGACCGGGCTGAAAGTCTCGACGACGATCGGATCGCTGGCATTATGGTCTACTCCTTGACCAATGCTCGATTGTCGTACCGCACGCACGAGGCCGCACAGTCTGCCGTTCATCGAAATGAGCCATCCATGGCTCCATGCCCGCCAGTATAGCACATGTGCGGCGTGTGCAAGTCAAGGCGAAGGTCCTTTCATATCTCACGGTCCGACCTGCGTGTCAACTGGTCTCTTTGAGTCACGGTCGAGTTCAGCGGCGATGTCAGGGACCGGGTTTGTGCGGCGATACTCCTTGAGGTACTCCGTCACAGCGTGCTCCGAGACCATCCCGACAAGAACCCCGACGATATAACACACAATCATGCTGATAATCGCGATCTTCAGCACATTGGGTGCCGGGTTTCCGGCGAACCCCCCCGCCACGATCGCCGTCAAGAACGCCGAGAGCGCAAGAACCGAAGCGAGCGTTTTGGTGGCGATGCCCATGTCGAGTGCAAGTCCCTCCAGGTGCGCACAGGCTGCGTCATCGACATCGTGCCGACGGGGTCAGCACTTGACTTGATTCGCAAATTTCTTTGGGCGCGCAAAACGCGCAATCCTCGCGCGTCATACGCCCAGCCCGGTCCAGCGGACAAGTGCTGATAATCGACCCGCCCGGGCGGGCTCACGAGCACGTGCAGCACCGATCTCGGCGGCGATGCGTCGCAAGTCCTTGGCAGCCGAGCAGTTCGGCGAGTTCAGCAAAAGCGGACGCCGAGCCCGCACAGACCGGCCAACCCGAACGTCCTGCGAAATCCATCCGGCCATCGGCAGCGGATAGCTCAGAAACCGCGCGCAGACCGATGCGATTCGCGTGTGCACCTTCCGGGCCTCTTCGACCCCGGCGACCTGGTTCACGATCAGGCTGATGGGCACACGTGCCGGCCGGCCGGACAGTCCGACGCGATCCTCGATCAGTTCGCTGCCTGGTCGGGTGAGCACGCACTTGATCAGCGCGTAGGCATCGGCGATCGACGTCGGCTCAGGGGTCGCGACGATCAGCACCCGGTCGGCGATGTTCAGGAACGAGCGAACACCCCGGCCGAGCCCCGCCCCGGTGTCGATGACGACCAAGTCGCTGCCGGCGGCCAGTTCCACCACGCCGGCGATCAACACCGCCCGCTGCTCACCGCTGAGTTCAGCCATGCGTGCAACGCCCGCGGCCCCGGGGACGAGCCTGAACCCGCCCGGCGCATCGATCGCCAGCTCCGAAAGCGACTGTGGCATACGCGCGGATTCGTCACCCGTCACAGCACGCTCCAGACGCCGCAGCGGCATGATGCCGCACATCACGTCCGCGTTGGCCATTCCCAGGTCGGCGTCGAGCAGTGTGACACGCGTGCGCGTCTGGGCGAGGGCGACACACAGGTTGACCGCGATAGTGGTCTTGCCGACCCCGCCCTTGCCCGAGGCAATGGAGATGATGCGGGCCCGTCGGGCGGGTGCGCCGCTCCGGGGCCGAATGATCTCGCGCGACGCCGATACGAGCGCGCGCAAGGACGACGCCTGATCCGTATGCTCGCGCCGGCGGATCGACCGCGTGGGTTGGGCGTGCAGACGGGTCATCCGGCGGTCGCCGTGGCGAGCGGGCTCGTGCTGTCGAGAATGAGGCGGGCGATGCGATCGGATCGGCCGACCTCGATGTGGTCCGGCACCTCCTGCCCGGTCGTGACGTAGCTGAGTCGCAGCGAGACCCGCCGCGCCACGTTCAGCAGCACGCCGAAGTTCACCGCCTCATCGAGCTTGGTGAAGATCACGCGGTTTGGGCTCGCGGCGCCGAAGTTCTGTGCGGCCTCGATGAGGACACCCTCGTTGCCGTTGCCCGCCAGGACAAGGTGTGTCTCGTGCGGACGGGCGGCGTCGATCAGGCGCGACAACTCCGAAATCCGCGGCCGATCTCGTTGCGATCGTCCGGCGGTGTCGATCAGGATGACGTCGCGGTCGCGGAACGATTCAACGGCCGAGGCCATATCGTCGGACGTGAGCGCAACCTTCAGCGGCACACCGATGATGTCCGCGTACATGCGGAGCTGATCCACCGCGGCGATGCGATAGGTGTCGGTCGTGATGAGACCGATCCGGCGGCCATGGCGCAGCTTGTACGAGGCCGCGAGCTTGGCAACGGTCGTGGTCTTGCCGACGCCTGTCGGCCCCACGAGCGCGATGGTCATGGGCCGACCGTCTTCGCATCGGCCGGCGCGGGGCACCGCGGTGGCCGTCGGCACCATGTCCGCGAGGTGCCGAAGCACCGTCTGCCGCACGATCTGCCCGTCGGCCAACTCCTGTGGCGTGAGTTCGTCGCGCACGGCGCCGATCACCTCGTCGGCGATCTCGGACGCCACGGCGCTCTCGAGCAAGCGGAGATAATGATCGCTCAGGGAATCGGTCAGCCGCCCGATCGGCTGCACGGCGTCCTGGGCGCCCTGGTGCGTGATTGCGGACAGGTTCGAGTTGTGCAGCACCCGGGCCAGCATGCGCTTGACCGAAGCGATCTCGTCCTCGACGCTCGGCCGGGCTCGGTCCATGTCAACCTGACCGGTGCGACAAACGGTCATGAGGTCCGGTTCCGGCGCATGAGAGGACTTGAAGCGCTCGGGCGGCCGTGTGGTTTCTGGCTTGGGTTCTGTCGGCCGGCGTGCGAGATCGGCCGGCGGCGGGACGACGTGGGCATTCGTGGGCGGCAGCGCCGAGTCACGCCGCGGACCCGGGCCCGACGCGCTTGCGTACGCGCGGGCGGCCGCCGCTGCGGACGGCCTTGCCTGCGCCGGCCTGTGGGAAGGGCGTTTCGCCTTGCGGCGTCGAGGGGGCGCGTCCGACGCCGTGATCTCGACCACGGGTCGGCCCAGTATGCCGAACAGGCCGCCGACCCGCTGGGTTCTGGTATGAAGAATGTAGGCGTCATGGCCGAGATCACGCTTCACCGCGGCCAGCGCGTCAGCCATGGTCTTTGCACGGTAGGTTTTGAGGTTCATCTTCGCCTTCCTTGGCATGATGCGGGCCGGCCTCGGGCCGACCTGTCGTGGCATTCATCGGCGTCGCGCCGTCGTGACACTTGACGAAATGCCCGCACGTTGTCTGGCACGCGATGTATGGATCCGCCATGCGGGCTCATGCGGCACCCCCGACGGCTTGGGGTTCGCTCGGCGCCGTCACCAGCGCCATCGACTCCACCTCGACGTCCGGCTCGATCTCGTTGTAGCCGAGGACGGCGACATGGGCGAGATGCGGCGCGAGCAGCTGCCGCACCACGGCACGCACCTGCGGCGAGGTGATCACAACGGGCAGATTGCCCGAGGCGGTGACTCTCTCCAGGGCAGAGATGATCTGCTGTGCCGTCGCGGTCGCGACCCGCGCCGGCATGGTCAGGGCTGTCCCGCCCGCACCGCGGTCGATGTAGCCGTTGATCATGTCCTCGAAACTGGGGTCGAGCGTGACACAGACCAGGCGCGAGCGACCGTCGGCGTTCGGGACCGCGTTCTGCCTGCAGATCGTTCGGCGGAGCGCGTTTCGAACGTACTCCGTGAGGATCTCCGGGTCGTTGGTCTTCGGGGCCCAGTCGCCAAGCGTCTCGACGATGGTTTCGATGTCGCGGATCGGCACGCGCTCGCGGAGCAGGTTCTGGAGAACTTTCTGCAGATCGGCGATCTTGAAGACGCCCGGAATCGTGTCCTCGACGAGCGATTCGGCCCGCTCTTTGAGCCCATCCACGAGGTTCTTGACCTCCTGGCGCGTGAGCAATTCGTGCGCGTGCTGCTTGACGACCTCCGTCAGGTGCGTTGCCAGCACGCTGGTGGGATCGACGACGGTGTAGTTCATGGTCTCGGCCCTGGTTCGGGCGTCCGGCTCGATCCACCGCGCGTCCAGTCCGAACGCGGGCTCCTTGGTCGCCTCGCCCTCGATGGGGCCCGTCGCCAGCCCCGAGTCCATGGCCAGCAGCTTGCCCGGTTCGACCGAGGCGACGGCGACGGGATTGCCGCGGACGTTGATGCGGTACTCGTTGGACTGAAGCTGCATGTTGTCGCGGATGCGGATGGGTGGCATGACGAAGCCGAACTCCGACGCCAGCTGCCGCCGGATCGCAGAGATGCGGTCCAGAAGATCGCCGCCCTGGCTCGTATCGACCAGCCCGACCAGGCCGAAGCCGACTTCAAGTTCCAGCGTGTCGATCTTGAGGAG
>JADFGU010000250.1 GCA_022567535.1 Planctomycetota bacterium
GGCTCGGCGGAGTATCGCGGCCCGCACGTGCTCTTCTACGGGCACTACGACGTGCAGCCGCCCGATCCGCTGGATCTGTGGGAGAGCGCGCCGTTCGAGCCGATCATCAAGGGGCCGGACGAGTCGTGCCCGGCCGAGCGGATCATCGCGCGCGGGGCGTGCGACGACAAGGGGCAGGTGGCGACGTTCCTCGAGTCGCTGCGGGCGTGGCACGAGGTGACGGGTCGGCCCGCGGGCGGGATCCGGCTCACCGTGATGATCGAGGGCGAGGAGGAGTCGGCGTCGGCCAACCTTGCACGGCATGTGCGCGATCACCGCGTGTGGTACCAGCCGTGCGATTTCTGCCTGGTGTCGGACACGTGCATGCTGGCCCGCGGCAAGCCGGCGATCACCTACGGGCTGCGCGGGCTTGTCTACACGGAGGTCGTGCTGCACGGGCCGGACCAGGACCTGCACTCGGGGATGTGGGGCGGGCGCGTGGTGAACCCGATCACGGAGCTGATGCGCGTCCTGGCGCAGCTCTGGGACGAGAACCGGCGCGTGACCATTCCGGGTTTCTACGACGCCGTGCGCGAGGTATCACAGGAAGAGCGGGCGGCGTGGGCGGAGTTGGGGTTCGACCAGATCGAAGCGCTGCGCAAGATCGGGCTTGGCCCCGAGGGCGACGTGGGCGAGGCGGGCTACACACCCATCGAGCGCGAATGGTCCAGGCCGACCGCGGAGCTCAACGGCATCATCGGCGGGTACACCGGCGAGGGGGCCAAGACCGTGATCCCATCGCACGCGTCGGCGAAGGTCAGCTTCCGCCTGGTGGCCGATCAGGAGCCCGTTCGTGTGCGCGACGCGTTCTTCGCGTGGCTTGATGCGCGCACGCCGCCGGGCTGCCGATGGGAGATGATCGACCATGGCGGCGGTCATCCCGCGACCGTGCCGACGGAGTCTGCATATCTGTCGGCGGCGCGGCGTGCGCTCGAGGCGGCCGGTGGGGCCGAGCCCGCGCTCATACGCACGGGCGGCTCGATCCCGGTCGCGGGTCTGCTCAAGGCCGAGCTGGGTCTGGACACCGTCTTCATGGGATTCGGCCTGGATGACGACCGGGTGCATTCGCCCAACGAGAAGTTCGAGCTCCCGTGTTTCCGCCTGGGCGTGCGCGCCCACGCGTTGCTGATTGACGAGTTTCTCCGCTGGGACGCACGATGAGTCGTGCTAGGCCGCGGCCTTTGCGCCCTCGTGGGGTTTGTCGGGATCAACAAACTCGATGTCGTCTTCGCCGTAGACCTCTACTTCCTCACCCTCCTGCAGGGCGCGGAGAGCTCTGATGTGGTCGATGCGAAGCCGGGCCGCCCGCGCATTGAGCTTGTGCACGAAGGTCTCGTTCCGCACGGTGTAGGCGAGCGTCCGCAGGCACGCGAGCGTGCATGTCGCGGCGATGCCGCCCAGGAGCAGCCAGATGCCGGGTGAGAAGGTCGTCACGACCAGGGGATCGGCCCCTCGCACCGGCGACTTTATCGGGTGATACAATCATTTCGTGCGGTTCGGGAGCAGCACAGCGAGAGTGTTTCGGGTGCGTGCGGCGGTTCTGCTGGCGGTGGTCGCCGCCTCGCACTCGCCGGCGGGGGCTCAGACCGCCGACGAGGTGGTGGTTTCGGTCCCGGTGTTCGGCGTGGGGGGGGTCTCCAGGGCGGGAGATTGGGCCGGGATCAAGGTCACGCTGAGCGACCAGGGCAGCCGCGTCCGCGAGGTCGTCGCCTGGATCGAGCAGACCGACGCCGACGGCGACTTCCCGCGCAACTACCGCAGGCTGGCGACCGCGCCCGGCGAGAGCAAGTCGTTCTGGCTGTACACGAGGCTGCCCGCGGGGATGCGCAGTGGCGAGCTGCCCGTGGTGGTGCACGAGGCCTCGACCGATGCGTCCGGCGCCGTGCAGATCGGCCGTCGGCTCGGGCAGGCGGGGGCGGCGGTGCGGAGTGCGAAGGACGATTTGTATTCGATCATCGGGGTCGTGGGCAACTCGTCCGCGGGGTTGCTCGGGTACACGCCGACGCGACGCAACAAGCGCTACGCCATCGGCGGACACGAGCGGGTCGAGCTCTCGAACGGGATAAGGCCCGAAGACCTGCCGGATCGGTGGATGGGGCTCATGTCGTTCGACGCGCTGGTGTGGACGGGCCCGCAGACGACGGCGCTGTCGGTCGAGCAGGCCGCCGCGATCCGCGAGTGGGTCACGCGCGGCGGGCACCTGGTGATCGTGATGCGCAGCGGCGCGGTCGGCTGGGTGACCGACGCGCAGTTCAACCCGCTGTTCGAGATCATGCCGGCGGTCGAGATCGAACGGCTGGAGGGCGTCAACTACCAGCGGTACCGCGGGCTGTTGACCACGCCGGACGATCTGAGACCGCTGCCATCGAATCTCACCGTGCATGTGTTCACCCCGATGCCGGACCGGCGGCGCGCGACGGACGCGATCCGCATCCTCAACGGCCCGGACGGCGAGTGCGTGGTCGTGACGCGCCTGGTCGGCACCGGGGCCGTCACACTCGTCGGGCTGAACCTGACCTCGACCGCTCTGACCGGGTTCGGACGGCCGAACATCGAGTCGTTCTGGAACCGTGTGCTGGGTCGGCGCGACAAGGTGCTCACCAAGGACGAGACTGACGACGCGCTGCGCCAGAGCCGAGACGTGGTCATTTACGATCGACAGATCGCCGACCGGATCGACTACAAGGGCGACGCGGTCAAGGGGGTGATGCTCGGGTTCCTCGTCTTCCTGGCGTACTGGCTGATCGCGGCCCCGGTGTCGTTCGCGCTGCTCAAGCGGGCGGACCTGCTGCGGCACGCGTGGATCGCGTTCGTCGCGGCGACGGTGGTCTTCACCGGGATCAGCT
>JADFGU010000033.1 GCA_022567535.1 Planctomycetota bacterium
TCGGCTCGAGCAGCACCTCGCCCAGCGTGCGGTCGGTCTCGAGTTGGTCGTACGCCTTGTCGAGATCCAGCCCCGCCGAGTCGAGGATCTTTCGGACCAGCGTGTACCCGTTGGAATGCACGCCCGACGAGGCCAGCGCGATCACCTCATCGCCCGGGCTCACCCGCAAGGGGTCGATCGCCTTCTTGAGTTCAACCACGCCGACGGCGAACCCGGCCAGGTCGTAGTCGCCCCGCTTGTACACGTCGGGCAGCTCGCACGTCTCACCCCCGATCAGCGCACAATCCGCCAAGGCGCACCCGTCGGCCACGCCACCCACGATCTGCTCGATGTGCGCCGGGTCCACTCGGTGGATCCCGATGTAATCGAGGAAGAAGAGCGGCTCGGCGCCCTGCACGATCAGGTCGTTGACATTCATCGCGACGCAGTCCCGCCCGATCGTGTCGTGCACGCCCATCCTGACCGCGAGCAATACCTTCGACCCCACCGAATCGGTGCACGACACCAGCACCGGATCCTTGTAGTTGCGCTTGAAGAGCTTCTGGTTGTAGTCCAGGCGGAATAAGCCGGCAAAGCCGCCGGGGTTCTGGATCACGCGCGGCCCGTGGGTCTGCCGCAGGCGGCTCTGAATGCGTCGGACCGCCTCGTCGCCCGCGTCGATGTCCACGCCGCTGTCCGCGTAGGTCGGGGGCCTGCGTCGGTTTTTTTTCCGCGTCGTCGCGACGGAATCGGGCATGGCCAAGGATAGCGGCGGCCGGGCCAACCCGCTCGCGACTCCATGCGCCGGACCCTATGCTCAACCCCCGCTGTCCGATGTCGGCGGTCGCTCGGCACTGAGGACGATTCATGCCCCACCTGTTCACCTCCGAGTCCGTCTCGATGGGCCATCCCGACAAGGTCGCCGATCAGATTTCAGACGCCATTCTCGACGCCATGCTCGACGCCGATCCCTTCTCGCGCGTCGCCGTCGAGACCATGGTTTCGACCGGCATGTGCGTGGTCGCGGGCGAGGTCACAACGCGAGGCTACGTCGAGATCGCCGACATCGTCCGCAAGACCATCGAAGACATCGGGTACACCGACGGCGACATGCACTTCGACGCCAAGTCCTGCGCCGTGCTCGTCTCCATCAACCGCCAGAGCGAGGACATCGCACTCGGCGTGGATCGCGACGGCGCTGGCGACCAGGGCATGATGTTCGGCTTCGCCTGCCGCGAGACCGAGGACCTGATGCCCCTGCCCATTCAGCTCGCCCACCGCCTGGTCGAGCAGCAGGCCCATGCCCGCGTGCAGGGGCATATCACCGGCCTGCGCCCGGACGCCAAGAGCCAGGTCACCATCGAATATGAGGGCGAGCGCCCCGTCCGCGTCGACACTGTTGTCCTGTCAACGCAGCACGACAAAGCCTGGAACGATCGCCAGGACGAGCTCGGGCGAGAAGTCATCGAGCACATCCTCAAGCCCGTCCTGGGCGAGTGGTGGAATCCCGGCATCACCGTCCACATCAACCCGACGGGGCGGTTCGAGATCGGCGGCCCGCACGGCGATTGCGGACTCACCGGGCGCAAGATCATCGTGGACACCTATGGCGGTCGTGGGCATCACGGCGGCGGCGCGTTCAGCGGCAAGGATCCCACCAAGGTCGACCGCTCCGCCGCGTACATGGCCCGCTACCTCGCCAAGAACATCGTCGTCGCCGACCTGGCCGACATCTGCGAGGTGCAGCTCAGCTATGCGATCGGCGTGGCCGAGCCGACCTCGGTCTGGGTCGATTGCCAGGGCACCGAGCGCGTCGAACCGGCCGCCATCAGCAAGGCGATCCGCGACGTCTTCCCACTCACGCCCCGCGGCATCATCGAGGCCCTCAACCTCCGCAAGCCGATCTACCAGCCCACCGCACGCCACGGGCACTTCGGCCGAAAACCACAGGGCGACCTGTTCACCTGGGAGCGCACCGACAAGGCCGACCTCCTCAAGCAGGCCGTCCGAGGCTGACCCCCAACGGACCCGCCAACCCCGCAACGCGCCGCGACCTCCGCAACGAGCCGCGACCGGCAGAGAGTGGATCTCACTTTCCCCAACGAGGCACGACCGGGAGGGAGTGCTCCGGGGCGAGCCCATCGCGACATGGGTCGTCGAACCACCGCTCCCTCCCGGTCGCGGCTCGTACGGAGTCGCATTCCGACAACGAGGCACGACCGGGAGGGAGTGCTCGGGGCGTGACCACCGCGACAGGGGTCGTCGAACCACCGCTCCCTCCCGGTCGCGGCTCGTACGGAGGTGCAGAGTGGTTTCGACCGACGCCCGCACCTGAGCGGACGCCGATGCGTTGATTGAACCACCTATGCGGCGAGGCCGTAGTCGTCGGCGTCGTCCTCGTCCGAGCCGTCGAACGCGCCCCATTGATCGCGCGGCAGGTGTCGATGGTGGATGTGGATGACGCGCCCGAGTTGCAGCGCGAACTGCTCGGAGATGGTCTCGAGCATCTGCACGTGCTCGCCGGTGAAGGCGTCGGCGCGATCGCGGAAGAGGATGACCACGGCCAGGCACTCGCCCTCGTGATGACACGCGAACATGACGACGTTCGAGTCGCACAGCCACTGTGCCTCGTACCCGAACTCGTCGTCCAGGTCCGAGCCGGGGCTGAGCGAGATGAGGCGCGATTCGCACTCCATGCGTGGCGCGACGACGTTTGCGAGGTGATCGAGGAGGACGTCGGCGGTGTCCTTGGCGCAG
Organism: Planctomycetota bacterium; assembly: GCA_022567535.1. Taxonomy (GTDB): domain Bacteria; phylum Planctomycetota; class Phycisphaerae; order Phycisphaerales; family UBA1924; genus JADFGU01. Next base: position 2,737 of record JADFGU010000033.1, read on the forward strand.
TCGTAGTTGACATACGCCCCGAGCGAGAAGTCGCGTGACGAGGTCGGGAGGAACACCGCCGCGTTGGTTGGGCCGATCTTCGCCAGCACGAACTCCAGCGCCGTTCGCAGCAGGCTCTCGACGTCCAGCTCGGGGCGGATGATGGCGGTGAACTCGCTGGCGAGGGAGAAACGGGCCATCTGCGCGGCCATCTCGTCGTAGGCCAGCGACAGGTCGTTGCACAGCGAACGCACCTGCGATGTGACTTCCTGCCTGGCGTCATTGAGCTTTCGGCAGACGCGGCGGAGCCTTCGCGCTTTGTGCTCGGCTTGACGGGCGGTCCTGGCCCTGGACGCTGCCCGACGCACACCGGAGACTAATTCCGCCGCCGGCGAGTCGATCCGGATAATGTCCGCGATCCCGGCCCGCATGGCGAGCACAGCGTCGTCGAGCGTCGGGTCGTCTGCGATGAGGATGAAGGCGATGTCGAGGCGGTCTGGGCCGAGCTCCTCAGCCAGCGAAACGCCCGACCCGTCGCTCAGCTGGTCGCGGATCACCACCACGTCGAAGTGCTCGACATCCATCATCATGCGGGCGGCGGCCAGCGAGTCGGCCTTGGCGGGATTCGACGACACGCCGCTCACACGCGCCGCCAGTCGCAACCGTTCCTGACGCGAGCCGCTCACGATTAGCACGCGGGGATCCGAGGGTGGGCACGCGCCGGGCACGTCGCCCGCTCTCGCGTCCAGGTGTTCCGTTGATGTCGGGTTGCCGTGTGCCATGAAGGGCGCTCTGTGATGCGAGCGTCATATCGACCGAATCGCGGCGGGCCTGAGTCTCATCGCGTGGATCGGATCGCATTCCCCGGCTGGGTTCTGGCGACGCGTTGGGGTTGCGGGGCACGACGCGCACTTCTTGCCGAGGCTTCAGACGCTCACGCGGCGTGCGCGTGCTCGTCGCCGTTATCCGGTCCGCTCAGAGCGGCCTGAGCGTTCGCGACATCCGGAAGAAGGATCACGACCTGCGCCCCGCCGCCCGGGCTGTTGGCGATGGTGATCGATCCGCTGTGCAGCTCGATGAGCCGTCGCGAGCGCGACAGGCCGAGCCCCGTCTGCCGCCCGGCCGGCTTATCGCTGAAGAACGGGTCGAAGGCGTGACGCAGGGCGCGCTGGGTGAAGCCCGGGCCTCCGTCGGCCACGATCAGCCGGACGGTATTCCCCTGCCGGTCGGCCCGGATGCGCACGCGTGTGTCGGCGTCGCTCTCGATGGCGTTGAGAATCACTTCCGACAGAGCGTTCTCGAGCAGTTCGGGATCGCACGAGACGGTGCCGACCTCAGGGGAGCACTCGAGCGAGACGCGGTCGTTGACGTTGGCCCGGCCACTGGCGATCGCCGCTGCGTCGGCGACCACGCGCTCGACCGAGACACGCGCCAGCGTCAGCTCGGGTGGGTCGGCGAGCAGCCGAAGCCCGGTGATGAGGTTGGCCAGGTCCTGTGCAGCCTCGGCGATGGAGGCGGCGGCGGCGCGGTCGCGCGGGTTCTCAGCCGCGCGCGCCAGCATCTGGCTTCGTCCGCTGATCACCGTGAGCGGGTTGTTCATCTCGTGTGCGGCGCCCGAGGCCATCTCGCCCAGCCGCACCAGCGACTGCGCCTCCGCCCACTGCGTCTGCATCTGCGCCAACGAGCGATTGGTGTGGGCGAGTTGTTCGCCCAGCCGGCGGGCGCCCTCGTGCTGGGCTGCCGACGTGATCGCCGAGGCCCACGTCGCCAACAGCGCGCTGAGTTCGCGGGTGCCGATGTGGGGTGGGGCCAGCGGTCGATCGTGTACGAGCGCGACCACAGGCCCGCCCGACGCGCTGTTCATCACGAGCACGCGCACACGCGACGCCTCGGGCACGTCGCGCAGATGGGCAACGAGCCACGGCAGCTCGTCCACCGGAGCGCCCGGCGGTGTCGTGGCGCGCTGGTTGCCGCTGCTGAACGGATCCCATGCCTCGTCGATCAGCTCGGCGCCGCTGCGCAAGCCCTCACGCGAGAACCGACACAGTTGCCATGGCTCGCGGTCGCGGGGTCGAAACAGAATGGCGTAATATCCCGCCCCCAGCGCTGAGATGGCCGACTGCGCGACCTGCTCGCACACGTCGACGATGCCCCGAGCGGGCTTCCAGGCCCGATGAAACGCGCAGATCGCATCCAGGGCCCGGGCCTGGTGCTTGCCCGCCTCAGAACGGGCCGAGAGCATCTCGTACATGCGACCGAGCTTGCGGTTGGCGGCCATCACCGATTGCAGGAGCAGGCCCGAATCGTTCTGTTGATCGATGCCCAGCGCCGCGCACCGCCGGGCGATGTTCTCGTGCAGGTTCGGCGTGATGACCTCAACCATCGCGGGGTCGATCTCGGATTCGAGACACAGCTGGACGACATCGGGGGGCGGGCCGAACTCCCCGGACCACCCCAGCAGGAGGCTGCGGCAGACGCCCTTGGCCGCGGTCACCACGCCGATGATCGGCTTGTGCGGCAGGTCCGGGATCCCGGCCATGGGCTGGCTGTGAAGCCAGAGCACGTCCTGGAGCACGTGCGGGAGCGACCAGTGCTCGGCCAGCCGCTTGCCCGCCGTGTGGTGGTCGATCCCGATCACCGTGCGCTCGACGTCCGCCGTCGCGCACTGACGCTGCTCGCACATCGCCGCCACCCGCGCGTACGAGCGCGGCAGGATCATGTCCAGCACCAGCTTGCCCAGATCGTGCAAGAGCCCGGCCACGAACGCCTCCTCGGGCGACACCTCGAGCGCCGGCGAGGCCTCGGCCAGCAGTTCCGAGGCACACGCGACCGCCACAGCGTGCTTCCAGAACCCGACGCGGTCCAGCCCCTCCGTGCCCGTACGCTCGCAGTAGGCCTCCGCGTCGATGTTGTCGAATCGGTGCGAGTCGAGCAGCTCGAAGACATCGACGCTGAGCACGGCGGCCTGAACCGCCGACAGCCCGAGCATCAGCACCGCGTGCTTCACGGTCGTGATCCGGTCTCCCAGCCCCTTGTCGGCCCGTCGGCAGAGCCCGAGGATCTTGCTCGTCAGCGACGGGTCGGACTCGATGAGCGCAACGATCTCCTTGATGTCCGACTCGTCGTCGCTGCTGAGCTCCAGCAGCCGCGTCGCGATCGGGGACAGCGTCGGCAACGCGTCGATCTGGGACAGGATGAGTTCGACCCGTCGGCCTCGCGTCGCGTCCAGCGGCTCGGTTGATTCGATCTGCCGGTGCACGCGGCGTCACCCCACGATGTTGGTCGAGCGGCTGTTCTGCGTCTCCAGCCCCAGCAGACGCTCGACCTCCGCCATGAGTGTCGAGATGTTGAACGGCTTTTTGAGAAACCCGTCGCCCCCGGCGGCCAGCAGCGCGTCGATCTCCGTCTGGTTCACCACGCCGCTCACGAACAGGATCCGCGTGTCCCTGAACTCGTCGTTGCCGCGGATGCGCTCGCACACCACGTTCCCGTTCACGTCCGGGAGCATGTAATCAAGGATGATCAGCTGCGGACGGAACGACTCGGTGAGCATGCCCGCGTCGTAGCCCGTTGCGGCGGTCTTCAATTCGAACCGCTCATCGCGCGAGAAGATATCCTCGAACAGCTCGAGGATCTGCGCGTCGTCGTCCACGGCCAGGACGCGCTTGGCGCCGGGCTCCAGCGCGTCGGTCGGAATCCCGTTCTGGCGCATGAAGCGCATCAACGACTCGCGCGGGATGCGACGGAACCGCGAGCCCGGCACGCGAAACCCCGGCAGGCGACCGCTGTCGAAACACCGGATGATCGTCTGCTGGCTCACCTTGCACAGCGTCGCCGCCTCGCCGGTGGTGAAGACCGTCTTCTGGACCAGGTCCTGTTTATTCTGCGGATCGGGCATGAGAGGTCTCGGCGCGGTCGAACGCAGTCGCCACAGTGCCTCTATCGTCCTCCAGATTGCCCAACTTCACATCGGGTCCGGGAACGAACTCCCTGACAGCCTTCGCCCGGCGAGAGTTCAGATATCGGACTTCTTTCGTGCCCGCCACTGGGTGACAGCGTCGGGTTCGCGCGGATAGATCGGCTGCAGAAACGCCGGGTCGCACCCGCGGTCGCACCCGGCGATCTCCAGCACCGACTGTGCCGAGAAGATCGGCTCGACGATCGTCACCCGATTCGCGTCGGCCCATCGCACAAACGTCTCGGGCAGGTGGCGGTCGCCGATAAGGATCTCAGGACTCAGACGCGCCACCTGTTCGACATCGATCACGCCCACCTCGCACGACGCCGCGATCCACCGCCGACCCTCGCCGAGCTGCCGCTGAGTCTCTGCAACACCCTCCTCGCCCACCAGCGCCAGGACCGCATCGCGCCCGCGCGCGTCCCACCACGCACGGGTCGGCAGCACGGTGGCGTGGACGGCTCCCCGCTTAGACGCGAGGCAGACCACCGCCGCCGCCGTGTCTTGACCGATGCGCCACGCCGCACAGTGCGCGCTCGGCACCGCGACCGTCCGTGCGCCCGACGCCTCGGCGATGAGTTTGGCTGCGGCGACGGCGATCCGCACGCCGGTGTACCCGCCCGGCCCCACCGACACCGCCACCCGCGCAATCTGGGCCGGCCTCGCGTCGTGCCCGCGAAAGAGCCGCTCGATCGCCGGCATCAGGTCGTCGTCCTGACGCGCCGATTCACGCAGCGACTCGTGCCCGATCAGCGACGGCTTGTCTTCGTTCGTCCCCAGCGCCACGCCGGGACCGGCCGGCGTTCCATCATCCAGCAGCCCGTGTGGCCCGCTTGACGGATTGCTGGTCTCGATCGCGAGGATAAGCGTGCGGTCGGTCACGCACGACGATACGCCGCACACTCCAACGATGACCGCGCGCCCGGTCCGCCGGGGCTCGCGGCCAGGACGGCTCGGCGCTGTCGTGCGTTATGGCGAAGCGTGCGCGCCTTCGTCGGGCCGATAGATCGCCGCGCACCCGGGAGCCTCGGTCACCCGCACCGATGCGAGTCGCACACCCGCCGGGAGCACGCCGGCGAGCCTGCGCGACAGCTCCTCGGCGATGTGCTGCGCGACGTGCTCGGCCGAGGGGTTGAGCCGATCGAACGGCTCGATCTGGTTGAGGTTCTGGTTGTGGAAGCGCCCGGTGACACCGACCAGCGCGGACTCGATCGCGTGGAAGTCGCACAGCAGCCCGTCGCGGTCGAGCGTCGGCCCGGCCACGGTCACGCTGACGCGCCAATCGTGCCCGTGCAGCGCCTCGGGCTTGCCCTGAATGACCAGCGCGTGGGCCGCGGAGAATCCACTCTCGATCGTGAGCTCAAACACAGCATGAGTATAGAGACAATGAAGATTCGCTCCCGGCAGCTGACGCGGGCAAAGCGTGAGCCGCGCCGTCGGCCCCTACGCTCTGGTTCCCCAAGGAGCACCGATGTCCGAGGCCCCACTGATGATCGGCGTGAGCGGCCTGCGCGGGATCACGGGCCGGAGCCTCACGCCCGAGGTGGCGTCCAGGTTCGCCGCGGCGTTCGGCGCGTGGCTGGTAGAACGCAGCGCCGCAGTCGAGCGCGAGGTCGTGATCGGGCGCGACGGCCGTGCGGGCGGAGGCGAGATCCACGAGGCGGCGATCGCAGGGCTGCGGGGCGCGGGCTGTCGTGTCCACGACATCGGCGTCGCTATGACGCCCACCATCGCCGTGACGTGCGACACGCGCAACGCACTCGGCGCAATGATCGTCACGGCCAGCCACAACCCGCAGGAATGGAACGGGCTGAAGTGCCTCGTCCGTGACGGCTCGGCCGGGGCCGACGCCCACGCGCCCTACGAGCACGACGCGCGCGCGATCGTCGATCGATTCAACGGGGGCGCATCGTCCGGCCGCGCCGACGGCCCGCGCGGGGATCTGTCCAGCGCCGCGGATGCGCATGAGTCGCACGTCGCTGCCGTGAGCGCGGCGGTCGAGCGATTGGCCATCGTCCATGGGAAAGCGCCCCGCTCGCGCCCGGGAGGGCCGGGCGGGAATGGGCTGACCGTCGTGCTGGATTCGGTGAACGCGTCGGGATCGCGCGGCGGCGCGGCGATTCTGTCGGTGCTGGCGTGCGAGAAGGTCGTCCACATCAACACCGACGATTCCGGCATCTTCCCGCACGAGCCCGAGCCGCTACGCGAGAATCTCGCGGGCCTGTGCCGCGCCGTCCGCGAGCACGGCGCTGATGTCGGCTTTGCGCAGGATCCGGACGCGGATCGGCTCGCGATCGTGGACGAGCGCGGCTCGTACATTGGCGAGGAGTACACGCTCGTGCTCGCCGCGATGGCGCTCCTGGGAACGAACAATGGCGCCGACAGCCAGCCGGTCCTGTGCACGAACCTCTCGACCAGCCGGATGATCGACGACATCGCACAGCGGTCCGGCGGGCGTGTCGTGCGGACGCCGGTGGGCGAGGCCAACGTCGTCGAGGCCATGAAACGTGAACGGGACGCTGGCAAGAACGTCATCCTCGGCGGCGAGGGCAACGGGGGGGTGATCTGGCCCAGCGTCACTTATGTCCGCGATTCGCTCTCGGCCATGGCGCTCACGCTCACGCTCATGGCCCGCACGGGAAAAACGATCAGCGAGCTCGTCGCGGACATCCCGGCCTACGCGATCGAGAAGCGGAAGATGCCGCTGGCGTCAAGGAGCGACGCCCGCAGGGCTGTGAACGCTGTCGCCGCGCACTGGTCCGGGGCCCATGTGGACCTGCAGGACGGCGTGCGGGTCGATCTGGAGGATTCGTGGGTGCACGTGCGCGCCAGCAACACGGAGCCGATCCTGCGGCTGATCGCCGAGGCGCCGACCCCCGCCGCCGCCGCCGCGCTGCTCGACGACGCCCGGCGCGTCATCGCCAAGGCGTGAGTCCCGCAGCGGCTTACATCAATGCGTCGCGTCCGCACCTGGACGCACCTGGACGGACGCCGAGTCTGAGCCCGTTGCGGGCAAAGGCTCGGATCGCGGGCGCATGGGTTTCATGGGAGATATCCGAGCCTTCGCGGACTCAGACTCGGCGTCCGGCAGAAGTCCCAGCACAACACCACATCTGAAAACGCGCTAGCGCCCCGGGTTGCGGCTCGAGCGTCCGCCGAGTCTGGTGGGCCCGCGTCCTGGCCTGGGGTAGAGAAAGTAATCCGTGGTCTCGCCGGGCTCGAACTCGATGAAGCGCACACCGCCGTCCATCGCCAGCATGTTCCCCGCACCGTACTTCCCGTGCCACGAGGCGTCCAGCTCATCCCCGGGCTGGTTCTCGTAGCGTGTGGCGTAGTACCAGACCGCATCCGCCGTCAGCAGCAGCTTGCTCGTGGGGACGGTGGTTGTCTCGGCCTCGCGCAGCGGTCGGCCGCTGGGATCGATCCCCGTCAGACTGGCGTCGAGCAAGTACAGGTTGGCACGGTAGCTCGTGCCGAAAAACTCGAAGCACGTCTCGTCGTCGCCGAGCACGGACATGGGCGTAGAGTTTCTCGGCCCCATGTCCCATCCGACGCCCCAGTCGGAGGGGCAGCGGAATTGCGTCGCCAGCCGCTCGCTCGCGGTCGTTACGCTCTCGGCGATGTACGCGTTGAGGGGGCGATCTTCGGCGAGGTAGGGCGTGCGCGTGTTGGGGCGGAACTCGACGCCGCCGAAGTTCCAGTCCGGGAGCGCCGTGTGCTTGGGAAACTGGCGATAGTCGTCCAGGTACAGCCTCCACGCGAAACCCATCTGCCGAAGGTTGCTCGCGCACACGGTGGTCTGCGCAGCATCTCGCGCCAGGCGCAGCGCCGGCAGCAGCAGCGACACCAGGACCGCAACGATCGCCATGCTGACAATCAGTTCCAGCAGAGAAAAGCCGCGCTGTTTCCGTCGTGCAAGCCGCATGGGTTGACCTATATCATACCGCCGGGATTCGATTTCGATCCCCTGCGGCAGCCGGAGTCGTGAGATTGTGCGATCCGGCCGTATGCCTCTCGTTAGGGTCCGCTGTCCGATAGGCTCAGGTCTTGACCGACGTGACGGACAGAACCGCCAGCGGCGCCAGCACCAGCACGGGCGCGAACACCGCCAGTTGTGGCGGCACCCCCGCGATGGGCGCTTCGGCGCCCAGAAGCGCCCCCATGAGCGCCGCCATCGCCACCGGCGCACATTTCATCGATTGAATCACCATGTTCTTCGGCACGCGCGTGACGAAGAACGGGAGGCAGATCACGATCGCCAGCAGCGTGCCCACCATGGTCGAAACCCGCCCGAAGCGGATCCGCTCCAGGTCGTCGGCCCGGGCGTGCAGACGCGCCGAGGCGCGACGGTCATCCACCGCCAGGCGTTGATCGGCATGGTCGCGGTTTCGGCGGATGATCGCGCCCAGTTGTGACCAGCTCAGGTTCCGGCTGAAGCTCGCGAATCGCAGCCGCTTCAGCTCGGTCGGGCTCAGGTTGGTCTCGATTCTGTGTGGTGACGACAGCGCGAACAGGTCGTGTCGGAAGACCGTCACATGCACGCCATCGAGCCTCCACGCCGACCCGTCCCAGACCGCCGACGACGCCTGGATCATGCGGACAGCCCGCCCCTCGGCCGTTCGCTCGTACACGGTCAGGTCGGTCAGCACCTCGCGCTCGGGATCGAATAACGCCGCCCTGAACACCCGGTTGTCGCCGTCGACGGTCATCGGCACGCTGGCGGAATCCATGTCGTGCTTTCCGGCGTCGCCGGGATCCCGCGTGAGCAGCGGCGCGATCCGCGGCATCACCCACTGCTGGTTCGCACCCTGGACGAGGACAAGCCCGGCGGAGACGACCAGGATCGGCCTCCACACCCGGTGCAGGCTCTGACCGCTCGCGAGCACCGCCACGAATTCCCACCGGCGCATCATCTGCACGCATGTGAAACCCATCGCACCCACCATGACCAGCCCGAGCAGGAAGTTGAAGAGCATGAGCAAGCGGGGCCACCACAGGTCGGCGACCATCAGCGCAACGATGCCGACGTGTGCCAACCCCTCGGGGGTCTGCCCCCGCGCCTGCATCGCCTTGGTCGCCACGGAGCTGAACCGATCGAGGTTCACCGACACGTCGATGGTCACGACGAAACAGAACAGGATCACCAGCAGCGTGACCACGTTCAGCAGGTAGCTCCGTGCGATGTAACGATCCAAGAGTGACATTCGCTACCACCCGCTCCGAGCCGCCTCGATCCGGTCCAGCTCGTCCCGCACCGGCCGGGGCGGCACGGCGCGGTCGACCATCCACGACACAGCGTACGCCACGAACACACCGACATAGACATCGCTGAGGAAGTGGGCGCCGGCGGCTAGGCGCGTGTAGGCGCACCCGGCGGCTGCCAACATCGCCACCGGCCAGACGCCCGGCACCAGCCGCGACAGCATGAACGCCCCGCCGAACGCCACCGCCGTGTGGCTGCTCGGCATCCCCAGCCCCGCCTCGTAATGGACCCACAGGTCCGACAAGGGGAGGTGCTGGACATGCGCGCCGACCCGGGCCAGCTCCGCTTCCGTCCCGCCGCCGAGCCCGGGCGGACGCTCGCGAGAGATGAGGATCTTGAGCGCTTCCGCGGCCAGCCCCGCCATGGCTGCCGACAGCGCCAGTGGAATGCCTCGTCGCCCACTGGCCCAGAAGTCTTCGCTCGTCCCGCCGGTGCGATCGACGAGCACGAATGCGCCGGCGATGAACAGCCAGGTCGGCAGAAACCCCACCGCGCGCCACATCTGCACCCAGCCGCTGCCCTCGTCCAACGCCCGCGTGGAAAAGTGCACCACAATCGCCCGATCGACGAGGTGGACCACGACCAGCCCGAGCAGGAACACACCGGCGACCGCGAGGTGTCGCCGGCGGCGCTGCATCCGCTCGTATGGGCTCAGCCAACGCATCGTCTGTCAGTCCTCCCGCCCGAAGCCGCGGTACCCGAACCCGAGATACGCCTCGCGGTCCGGCTTGTGCTCACCGGCGAGGATTCCAATGGACTCGACGCGGCGGAAGACCCGGGCCCATTGCTCTTCGCTCCCGCCCACGAGCACCGCGCAACGGCCGCCCAACTGCTCTATGTCCGACAGATCGGTGTCGCTCCAGAGGTCGTACTGCGTGCGCCTGCCGTTCTCCAGGCTGCTGGAACAGTACACCGTCGGCCGACCGACGAGGTAGAACGCGAGCTGACTCGCCCGACCGTAGTGCTGCGAGATGACGAACGGCTGACGCCTGGTGCGCTCTCGAAGCTCCTCCAGGTGTTGATCGACGTCGGCGGCGACGGTGGGAGCGTTCATAAATCGGCCGAGCGGGATGACGCTGTCGGCCTTGCCCGGCCCGATGCCCACACGTCCCGCCACGTTGGCGGCGGTGGAGACGATCCGGTTTATGGAGGGGGCGGCCCAATCGAGGCGCAAGGAGGCTGCCCCCGCAACAACGCCGATCACCACCGTCGCGTGCCACGCCATCTGCCGGTGCAGCTCCGGCTTTCGGCGGACCACGCCCCACCAGGGACGAGGCTCGTCCGGCAGCGATTTCCACACCACCATCATGTGCCGAAAACGGTCCATCGCCTCGACCACGCCCCACCCGCACAGGGCCAGCAGCGTGACGAACCCGGCCATGGGCCAGTTGGCCTCACCCGGTGCGAACAGCGTCACGACGAGATAAAAAAGCAGAATCGGCGCGGCGCAACAGATGAGAAAGGCGCGTCCCGGCCACGCGTGGGGCTCCGTTCGGCGGCGTGCGAGCGCCGTACCGGTCGAATACAGCGCCAGGAACAGGTTCCCGCCGAGCATCGCCACCTGCGACGCGATCAGAACCACCGTCCACATCGGATCCCAGCGCCACCACCCGTCGCTGGTGGATACGTCGCCGCCGGGCATCGCGACGTGCCCGAGCAGGTGTCGCACGGTGGCCCAGTCGTGCTGCGCGTTCCAGATGACGACGGGCGCAACGCCGGCCAGCGCCACGGCCGTCGCTGCGAGCGCCCATCGCTTCCAGCGCGCGTGCAGGTGCAGTCGGCGTCGGCGGATGAGCACGTACAGCAGCAGCCCCGGGACCAGCAGCACGATCGTGTACTTGAACAGGAATCCGACGGCAAGGGCTGTGCCCAGCGCCACCCACG
>JADFGU010000034.1 GCA_022567535.1 Planctomycetota bacterium
TGTTTGTCACTCCGTCACTTTGTCACTCTGTCACTCCGTCTCTTCACTCCGCCACTTTGTCACTCCGTCACTTCCCCCACCTCGTCACGTGCCAGGACTTCTTGCCACGTCGGATCGCGATGAGTCGGCCGTGCAGCAGGTCGCGTTTCGTCAGCCGATGATCCATGCCGACCTTTCGGCCGTTGACCGAGACCGAGCCGTTGCTCAGAAACTCGCGCGACTCGCGCTTGCTTTTGGCCAGCGTGGTCCGTGTCAGGAAGTCGACGAGCGAGAGCCCCTCGCCGTCCAGATCAGCCTTATCGTGCTCGGACGACGGGACGCTGGCGAACACGTCGGTCAGTGTGGCCAGCGGGAGATCGGCCACGTCGCCCAAGAAGAGCGCCTTGGATGCCGCGTCGGCGTGCGCTGCTGCAGCCGGGCCGTGCAGAAGCGTCGTCATGTGATTCGCCAGTTCCCGGTGCGCCTCGCGCCTGCCCGGGTTCGTCTCGTGCAGTTGCATGAGTTCATCCACACGCGCTTCGGGCAGCAGCGTGAACAGCTTCAGAAACTTCTCGAGGTCTCCATCGTCGGTGTTGAGCCAGAACTGGAAGAACGCGTACGGGCTGGTTCGATCGGCGGTGAGCCAGATGGCGCCAGCCTCGGTCTTGCCGAACTTTCCGCCGTCGGCTTTCTCGACGAGCGGCGCGGTGAGGCCGAAGGAAAGCGCCTGTCGTCCTAATTCGTCGGTTCGCTCCTGAAGCCGGGCTGGATCCCTGGCATCCTCGTCCCGGACCCAGCGACCTCTCGGACGCCCGATCGGTTCGAGCGTGTCCTTCCGGATCAGATCAACGCCGGCGACGATGTTGCCCCACTGATCGGACCCGCCCATCTGGATGGTGACATCCATTTCGCGGTGTAGGTGCAGGAAGTCGTAGGCTTGGAGGATGACGTAAGAGAACTCGGTGTACGAGATCCCCTGCTCACGGCCCTCGAGACGCTGGCGGACGGAGTCACGCCGGATCATCTCGTTGACGGAGAAGTGCTTGCCGACGTCGCGCAGCACCGCGACGTACTCGAGTCCGCCGAGCCAGTCGATGTTGTTGACAATCGTTGCGGCATTGGGCCCGGAGAACTCGAGCACGGACTCGAAGATCCGGCGCTGCGACTCGACGTTCGCCGCCACGATGTCAGCCGTCATCAGCACGCGTTCGGCCGACTTGCCCGACGGGTCGCCGATGAGCCCCGTCCCGCCGCCCATCACGACGATCGGCGTGTGCCCGGCCCGCTGAAAGTGCACGAGCAGCATGATGGCCACGAGATTGCCGATCGTGAGTGAGTCCGCAGTCGGATCGAAGCCGACGTACGCACGGCGGGCGCCGGTGGACAGGTGCGTGCGCAGGCCGTCCTCGTCCGTGCACTGGTGCAGCAGCCCTCGCCACGTGAGTTCATCGAGGAAATCGATGGGCGCGCGGGGCTGATCCGCAGCCGATCGGGTCTTTTCTGTGGGGGACCGAGAGGGCATGGACAGAGGATAGGGGCGGCGCAGGTCGCACGACAGCCCGCCGGCCAGTCAGACCGCCGACGTGACGCGCTGCCGCACGAGATCCATGATCTGGATGGCGTTGAGCGCCGCCCCCTTGCGGAGCTGATCGCCCGCAGCGAACAGGTCGAATCCGAAATGCGCCGTCTCGCCCCCGCGAACATCTTTCGGCAGCGACGAATCAGGGCGGATGCGTCCCACGAGCACGTCGTCGCCGCCCGCCGCCTTGAGCGACGTGGGGAAGTCGTTGCCTTCGCGGTCATCGACGATGGTGAGCCCGGGGAAGTCGGTCAGAGCCGCTCGGAACCGAGCCTCGCTCGCCGCGCGATGGAGTTCAACATTGATCGACTCTGCGTGCGCACGCAAGACCGGCACGCGGATGCACGTCGTCGAGATCGCCATCTTCTCGTCGCGCCAGATCTTGCGCGTCTCTTCGATCATCTTCTGCTCTTCGATGTTTCGGCCTGTCGCCGGGTCCACCGTCGTGTTGTGGCTGAAGACGTTGAACGCGCACGGCTCGTGGAATACGGCGGGCCTGGCGTCACGCCCGGCGAGCACGTCGGCGGACTGATCGGACAGCTCTCGCATCGCGGCGGCCCCCGCGCCCGACGCGGCCTGATAGGTGGAAACGATGATTCGCTTGATGCCGAACGCACGCTGAATCGGCGTGAGCGCCATGAGCAGGATGATCGTCGAGCAGTTGGGGTTGGCAATAATGCCGCCCTGAGTGTCGCCGCGGTCGAGAATCTCGCCGTTGACTTCCGGGATCACCAGCGGAACCTCGGGCTCCATCCGGAACGCAGAGGAGTTGTCGATCACGACGACTCCCGAGGCGGCAGCGGGGGGGGCGAATCGTCGAGAGACCTCGCTGCCGGCGCTGAACAGCGCGATATCCACCCCCGCCAGCGCACCGGCTGTGAGTTCGTTGACGGTGAGCGACTCGTCACAATACGCGATTGTCGATCCCGCCGAGCGCTTTGACGCGAAGAGACGCACCGCCCCGGCCGGGTAGTCGCGGGAGGCGAGAATGTCAAGCATCTCGCGACCAACGGTTCCTGTGGCCCCGACGATCGCGAGTATGGGAGGCTGTGCGGGCATGGCCAAGTCTACTCGCGCACCGACCGCCCGCCCCGGACTACCAGGATTCGTCTGCTACGCGGTGCCGGCTAAACGCCCGGCGTGCTACTCCGCCCCGGCCATCTGTCGAACTGTCGCGGGTGATTCCGGGTGGCCCGTGCGGGCGCTGAGGACCGCCGCGTGAGCCAGCGCGAGAATCGCCGCGTGATCCGTCGGCGCCGGTTCGGGCGTGGCCGGGTCGAGGATTCGTCTGAGCTGCCCCGCGATGGTGTGCGCAGCGGTCGGTGGAGTGGACCCGTGGCTGTCGCACTCGTGGGTCGTACCGCCCGGCTCGATCCACTCGAACCCGTCGTCGCGGATGCACAGCCGCCCTGCCTCGCCCAGGAGCGTCGCCGAGTGGTTCCAGCGTGCGGCATGGTCGCCGACGATCAGGCTCCCGACGCGTCCATGCGCGAAGCGAAGGTTGGCGGTGAGCACGCCGTGCAGGCCGCGCAGTGTCTCGCCAGGCGTGGTCGACGAGCCGGCGGGGTCGGTGTACGCCGCGTCGATCGACTCGGGCTCGCCCATGAGCGAGAGGACGAGGTCCGCGGCGGCGAACAGGGCTGCCCCCAGCGAGCCCTCGACCGGGGTCCGCCACGACTCGATCGCCAGCGCATGACACGGGCTGAAGTGGCGCATCGCCTCGGCCGCACTCTGAAACACGCCGCTGTGACGCGCCAGCGGGCAGACGTTGATCGCGTCGATCGGGCGCGAGCGTCCCGTGCCGGCGAGCCACCCTCCCGCCGCGAGATCCAGGGCGGTGGGGGGGATGGGTTCGAGCGTGGCGATGCGCAGGCCTCGCTCCCGCGCCGTGTGAATCACAGCCGCGTCGTCGCGCGAATCGCCGGTGGCGAAGTCGCCCGGGTCCGCGATGAGCACCAGGTCCGCGTCCGCTGTTGCGAGAACCGCTCGAAGATCGTCGGCGTGCTCGACGCCCAGATCCTGCGCGATCGCCGTGGTCTTGCCCTTTTCCGGGCTGCCCGCAGCGATGAGTTCGAGCCCGGCGGCGTCGGCGACGGCGGCGATGAGCGGCACTTGCCGCCGGTTCAGCCAGGCGATCGTGCGTCCGTGCATGGCCGGGCATCGTACCGCCTAGACTTGTCTGGTGCGGCAAGGCGGCCGCACGCCGGGCGTGAAAGTCCGGTGTGAGGAAAGTCCGAGCACGGAAGGACACGGTGGTGGGTAACGCCCACCCGTCCGCGGCGGTCGCGGGCGCGGGCCAGTGCCACAGAAAGCAAACCGCCGATGGCGGTGGTAGGTCGATTCTCCGAATCGACGTCTGAATCTGGGTAGGTCGATTCTGCGAATCGACCTCCGATTCGACTCGACGCTTGCTCGGGTCGGTTCGGAGAACCGACCTGCCTCGACTCGGAGATTCGACCTACCCCGCACAGGCAAGGGTGAAAGGGTGCGGTAAGAGCGCACCGCCCGGGTGGCGACATCCGGGGCACGGTAAACCCCACCGCGTGCAAGGTCATGCAGCTCCCGTCCGCCCTCGGCGGGACGGCCGGTCCGGCCGGAAGGGAGCGGGTGGACCGCTCGGGTATGTGCGTCCCGGACCGCGTCGGCAACGGCGCGGCAAGAGAAATGGCCGCCCTGTCCGGCAGGCGCAGCACTGCTGCTTGTCGTGGCTCGCCACGTCAGCAGCATTGCCCCCGTCAAGGAGCGCTGCGAACCACCGGACGGACAGAACTCGGCTTACCAGCCGCACCGACCGTGGCGTGGGCCTCCGGGAAACCGGGGGCCCGCGGCCTTTACGCAATTCGTGCATCAAGAATGGGCCGCCGTGCAGCGTGCAGCCCAACAGTCCACCGGAAAGGCGATTCAGGCAATGGGACGCCTACAACGTGGTATCATGGTTGGTCAGCCAGGGTACGCGGTAAAAACCCAGGAATAGTTGTTTAGCAAGGTGGTCTTGATGAGATCAATTAGAAAGCGGCTTCCGATCCTCTTTGCCTTGGCGATCTTGGCAGGTTTCGCTTACCTCATCTGGACTGCTTTTGGCACGCTCTTTGCGTGGATTGGATCACAGGATTCTGAAGTTATCACTACAGTCATTGCCGCCACGGCCACGATTCTCGCCGCGCTCGTTGCGGTCGTGGTATCACAGCAGTGGACAAAGAAAAGAGAAATAGCGGAATCACACCGTCAGCAAAAGATTGATCTCTACACACCCTTCATCAAGATGGTTATGGATCAAATGCAAAGGCAAAAGAACGCGAGTTCGAAAGACGCGGCTGCCAATACTGCGAACGTTGATAAGTTCTTCAGGGAATTCACGACGGGCCTCGTGTTATGGGGATCACCGAAGTTCGTTAGGTCCTATCTGAAGTTTCGTGAGGCGGCCAATGAAAACAGCTCCGAGAATCTGATCCTCCTGATGGACGATCTGATTCGAGCCTTGCGCAAAGATCTTGGACATTCTGATTGGCTATTGCCACGGGGCGATTTGATCAAGACGTTCCTGACCGATCCAGAAGAAGTTGACAAGATGCTCTAAGAATCCGCCGCAGGTTGAGGTAGGTATGACAGATGGGAAGAGGGGATTTCCAATCGCTGCACACGCGAAACGGAGTGGCGCGGGTCCGCCGCTCCCCTGCGGAGGAATTACATGCGTGTGGCTCGAAGCAGCCGCCCGTACGCCTCGGGCGGGCTCCGCTGAAAGAGGTACGATCGGCACAGTTGGTTCCTTCGAACGAGCCGGGAGTGAGTGTCCGACGAACCGAGAGCCCCGGGCGGGGAAAATGGGGAGTCAGTATCTGGTCTTGCGGGTGGAGATTATGTGGGAAATGTCGGCTCAAGCCGATGCGAGACCGGTATAGAGTGCAACGGCTCCGCATTTGGCGGGTATCGGGCAGGTGGATCCCGGAGTGTGCGCCTTGAAGGACGATGAGACCCCATCTGAGCCGGCTCGGTCCGTCCTGGTCTGCCCGGAGTGCGCGGCGCCCGCCTCGCAGCGGGAGGTGCGCCCGCCCTGGCCGGTGCGGCGTCGGCGACTGCTGCAGGCCGCGGCGCTGCTCGTCGCTCTGGCCTACATCGTGTGGCGCATCGTTGGCGTATCGCCCATCATGTCCGGATCGGCGACTTATGCGAGCGTCCCGTACAGCGCTGGATTCCCGTCGAACCGGTACACGCGCGCCGACATCGAGCGGTATGCCTCGGGTGTGGTTTCAGACGGCCAACTCCTCAAAGACCTGTACTTAAATGTGCTCGGCACGTATGAACTGGGCGTAACATTTCTACCGCCCGCGGGCTTCGCGACACACTACCATCGTTACGGGTGGCCCACCAGGATCGTCAGCTATGGCTACGACGCCCAATACGACGATGTCTACGCGAAGACAAATCCGTCGGCAAAGCCATCCACACTCCGGAACGGATGGTGGGGCTGGACCTACATGGTCATACGGATCGACGCACAAGGTCGACGGGAGAGGTTTCTTTTTGTGAGCAAGGGGCTCCTCGGTGGGCCGCTCACACTCATCGCGGCGTGGGGCGCGGGGCGTGTGCTGCGATGGCTGATGTTCCTGCTGCGTGTCGCCAGTCGGGACGGGCTGCGCAGGCGGGATCGCCTCGCTCGCCGAGCACCCGTTCTTTGTATTGTCGTGTGCGCAATCGGTGTGACGATCGCATCGCTTCGGCCACAGGCGTTTCCCGGGTGGGCCTCCCCAGTTCCCTGGAATCCGGCGTGCTCGGACACGGGCGTCACGGGCGCGGATGTTGTTCAGTTCGCAAAGGAACCGGACGGCGAGGCGGCTCTTGCTCGCGCGATTCTGGATGCAACACCTGAGGCGGCCTCGAATCCCGACGCCTGCCTCGCCTTCGCGTGGGGCTCCAAAGTCAGCCTGACAAGCACGGGTTGGGCGATTGGGCGGCTGCTGTGGGGTACTGTCTTGGAACACCAGGGCGTTGAGGCATCGGGACCTCGAACCATCTCTTTCAAGCGTGACAGAGCGTCGGTCATTGCCACCGTTCGCTGGCGTGAAACGGACGGACGGATGGCTATGTACAGTTTTTCGTATGGCAGGGCAGCGACGCTGGTCCTCGAACTGTGCGCGGCGTGGATCGCAGCAGGGCTGGGCGTGTGGCCGATCGGTTGGGTGATTCGTCGGCGTACGGCGAAACGCCTGGCGCGCGGGTGGTGCGTGCGGTGCGGGTATGATCTCAAGGGGCTGCATGTGGTTGATACGAGTTGACTCGATGTACCCGCATTCGCGTTGCTCGGCAGCAAGTTCGAGGCGAAGCGGTGGTCGGGAATGAACTGCGGAGTTTGCACAGTGGGCGACATCACAAGTCTGGACACTCAACCGATGTCTGAGCTGGTCTGCCCGGAGTGCGCGACGCCCGTCTCGCAGCGGGAGGTGCCCCCGCCCTGGCCGGTGCGCCGACGGCGACTGCTGCAGGTCGCGGCGCTGCTCATCGCCCTGGGCTACGTCGTGTGGCGGAACATCGAAGCCTGGCCGGTGCTGCCGCCGCCGACTGTACGGGCGAGCGTCCCGTACACCGCTGATTTCCCAAGCCATCGATACACACGCCCCACAATCGAGCGGTATGCCACGGGAGAGCTTTCAGACGGAAGGCTCATCGGCGACCTGCTCAACACGGACATCTTCAGCAACTATGAACTGGGCGTGACGTTCCTTCCTCCTTCGGGCGTGGCGACAGAGTTTCGGCGGTATGGATGGCCGACTGTGGTTGTTTTCTATCGCTACGATGCCTCGTACGATGATGTCTACGCGAAGACAAACCCGTCGGCGACGCTTTCGACTTTCAGGAACGGCTGGTGGTGGGGTCGGGACTACATCTCCAAGCGGATCGACGCGTCAGGTCGGCGCGAGAGCTTCGTGTTCTATAGCAGAGGGCTCGCAGGGGAGCCGCTGATGCTGCTGGCAGCATGGGGCGCGGGGCGATTGCTGCGATGGATAGTGTTCATACTGCGCATCGCCGGTCGGGGTGGGCCGCGCAAGCGGGACCGACTGGCCCACCGTGCGCCCGTTCTTTGTATCGTTGCCTGTGCGATCGGTGTGACGATCGCGTCGCTTCGACCGCAGATTGATCCCGGATACGCATTCCCATCGCTCGTGAATCCGGCCTGGTCGAACACAGGCGTCACGGCTGCGGATGTCGCGCAGCTCGCTGAAAGGCCAACGGGTGAAGCGGTTCTCGCCCAGGCGATTCTCGACGCAACACCAGGCGAGATCTCGACTCCCGATACATGCCTCGCGTTCGGCTGGCGCAGTGAAATAGGTACGACACACACGTATGCGTCGGGCGGCTGGCCCATCGGGCTGGTGCACAAGAGCGTCGGCGAACAGCAGGGGTTCGAGGCGTCGAGTCGGCCGGCATATAACCTCGACTTTCAGCGGCAATGGGTAGTGGCGGTCCTTCGCTGGAAGGGGGAACTTGAACGAACGGAACGGACCAGCTTTTCATTGCTCCAGGCTGCATCGCTGGCGCTTGGCCTGTGTGCCGTGTGGATCGCCACGGGGCTGGGCGTGTGGCTGATCGGCTGGACGGTCCGCCGGCGCACGGCGAAACGCTTGGCACGCGGGTGGTGCGTGCAATGTGGGTATGATCTTAAAGGACTGACGGGCGACGCAGAGGCCGTGACCCGCGCGTGAACCGCCCGGCCCAGCCATTCCCCCCATTGCCCATTGCCTATTCCCCATTGCCCAGTACCCAATGCCAAAGCCAGTCTACGAAAACCGACGCAGCCCTGTAAACTTTGCGGAACTCCCAAGGACCGGGCCGCAGCGTGACACGAATCGGCGCGGTCACGGTGCGCTGCTAGCGCTGCCCGACCGTCACCGCAATCTCGACAACCGTCTCGGCCGGGGCCAGGCACGACTGGTCGTCGCAGGCCTGGTAGCCGACCACGACGCGGAGCGTTCCCGGGCCCGGCGTGGCGTCGTCGCCCAGCACACACGACACGCGGATCGCGGCGCCGGATCCGTAGACCTGAATGGGCTCACCCGCCAGTGAGAGCTCGTGCGCGGCCGGGTACATCACGTTCGCGACCGTCACGGGCAGGTCGGAACGAACATCGGCGACGGTGGGGATCAGGTACTCGGCCGACGCCGGGTTCGCGTTCACGTGCCAACCCTCGTCCATATCGAGCGTGACCGTCACGACGAATGCATCGCCCGGCTGGAGCGATGCGCGGTCGACCCTTGCGGACACATCGACGCGGGCCGAGGAATCCGCAATACCCGCCCCGGCCACCCCGCGGACATCGGGCGGCTCGACGACATCCATCGGCACAATGGGCGTCATCGGGATGGCCTTCGGCTCGCGGGCGAGCAGTCGATCCACCGCGTGGACCATGTGCACGTGCGACGACGGGGAGCGCGTCATCTGCTCCGCGAACACCCCGAGCAGCACGCGGGCGCGATCGGCGTATTCGTCGTCGCCGGTGAGCTCGGCCAGGTCGAGCAGCGTGTGCGCCATGACGGAATTGCCCGACGGGATGGCCCTGTCGCCGGAACTCTTGCTGCGCGCGATCAGGTCGGCGTTCCAGGCCGCGAAGAAGTACCCGCCGCCGCCGTCCTCTGAATCATCCCAGAAGAGCGCGTTCGCCTGCGCGACGAGTTCGATAGCCGAATCAAGGTATTGGTCGTCCCCAGTGGTGCGGTGCAGTGAGATGAGGGCATCGGCCAGGAACGCGTAGTCCTCGAGGAACGCGTCCTGCGAGGTGTGTCCGTTGCGCCATATCCGTTGCAGTTGGCCCGTGTCGTCGCGCATCGTGCTGAGAATGAAATCGGCCGCCGCGCGGGCCCGGGCCGTGTATGTGTCGTCTTTGAGAACGCGCCCGGCCAGCGCATACGCATCGATCATCAGCGCGTTCCACGCGACGATGGCCTTATCGTCCAGGCGAGGGAGCGTGCGCGGCGTGCGGGCCTGGGCGAGCGCGGACAGGATGGGCGCCAGCGAGGCGGTGAGCTCGGTCGGCGTTGTATCCAGTTGCGCAGCCAGTTCGGCCAGCGGGAGCTTCATGCACATCACGCCGCCGTCGGGGTGCTTGTGGCCCGGGAAGATCGGTACGTCCGCCAGCAGAAAGACATTGTCAAACAGTTGGAGTTGCTCTTCATCCAGCAGCGACTCGATCTGATCGCGATTCCAGACGTAATACTCGCCTTCGACCGCGTCAGTTTCCGCGTCCAGGGCCGAGTAGAACGGACCAGCCGGGTCGCTCATGCGCCGTTCGACATAGCGCAGAATGCCGCGCACCACGCCGGCGTAGTGCTCGTCGCCGGTGCGCTCGTACGCTTCGAGATACGCCCGGGCGAGCTGGCCCTGGTTGTAGAGCATCTTCTCGAAGTGCGGCACCCGCCACTTGCCGTCGGTCGAGTAGCGATGAAAGCCGCCGCCGACATGGTCGTGCAGTCCGCCCGCGGCCATGTGCCTGAGCGTGTTGAGCGCCATATCGAGCGTGCGTTCGTCGCCGGTGCGCTCGTGGACGCGAAACAGAAACGAATACGTGAAGTCGTTGGGAAACTTCGGCGCCACGCTGAAGCCCCCGTTGACCGGGTCGTAGCTCAGGGCGAGCTGTTCGATCGCACCATCGGGGATGGCCTGCGACAGTGGTGTGGGCGTCGTGCTCGCATTCTGGTTGGTCAGGACGTTGACGATGGCCGTGGCGAGTTGGTCGGCGCTGGCCTCGACGGCCTCGCGCTGATTAGCCCAGGCATCGCTCAGGGCGGTAATGACGGTGGGAAAGCCGGGGCGCCCGCGCTGGCCGGGAGGCCCCGGGATGTCCTCGGGCCCGATGTAGGTCGCCGCCCAGAAGGGCTTGAGGTCCGGCGTGAGGAAGACGCTGTTGGGCCAACCACCCCGGCCGGTGAGCAGTTGTGTCACCGTCATGTAGATCTGGTCGAGGTCGGGCCGCTGCTCGCGGTCCACCTTGATGTTGATGAACAGTTCGTTCATGATCGCGGCGATCTCCGGGTTCGAGAACACCTCGCGCTCCATGACATGGCACCAGTAGCACGTCGAGTAGCCAACGGACAGAAAGATGGGCTTGTCCAGCTCGCGGGCGGCGGCCAGTGCGTCGGCGCCCCACGGGTACCAGTCCACCGGGTTGTGGGCGTGCTGGAGCAGGTACGGGCTGTCGGTGTCGATGAGCCGATTCGTGTACTTCCACGACCCGTCGGCGTTCTTCAGCAGCGCCTCGTGGTCGGGTTGCGGCACCGGTGGCAGGCCCTGAATCGTCTGGGCGAGGGTGGGTGCGGCGAAGAGGATCATTGCGGCAATAGCGGAACGGCTGTACGTGAATACGGGCACTGAGACCTCCCTGTTTCGAGCATGGTACAGGGCCAACCTGCCCACGTCGCGGTTTGTTCGCGAATCGAGCGGTTTGAGGCGAAGTTGCTCACCGCGTGCATACGGTTGCCGATGCTCGTCCGGCTCGCACGTGACACAGACATCCCGGCCATCACCGGGATCAACGACTGGTACATCGCCCGGACGGCGGCCAACTTTCACGCTCAGCCCACTGGCGAGGAGGCCATGCTGGAACAGTTGCGCCACACGCGGGAGCGGTATCCGTGGCTCGTGGCCGAGGCGTCCGGGGCCGTGATCGGATTCGCCAGAGCCTCGCCCTGGAAGGGACGCTGCGCCTACGACTGGTCCGCCGAGGTCACGGTGTATGTGCACCACGAGCACCACCGCGAAGGTGCCGGCGCGGCGCTCTATAGGCGGCTGTTCGAGATCCTGCGGAAGCAGGGGTACAGAACTGTGCTGGCCGGGATCACCCAGCCCAACCAGGCGAGCGTGCGCCTGCACGAACGGATGGGAATGACGAAGGTGGGACACATGATGCGCGTCGGATGGAAGTTCCAGGCGTGGCACGATGTTGGGTACTGGCAGCTCGATCTGGTGGGTGATGACGCCGCGCCGCATACAATCAAGCGCGTCTCGGAGGTCTGCGATGGATGAGCTTCGGATTCGCGACGCGATCGAAACGGATCTGGACACGATCCTGGGGCTGATCGGCGAATTGGCCGAGTACGAACGGCTCTCGCACGAGGCCGTCGCCGACCGCGACGAGATGCGCCGCCACCTGTTCGGGCCGCGCCCCAAAGCGGAGGTGCTGATTGCGGAGTGGCTGAACGAGGAGGGGCCCGATACGGCCGGGTTCGCACTGTTCTTTCACAACTTCTCGACGTTTGTGGGCAAGCCCGGCGTGTACCTCGAAGACCTGTACGTGCGGCCGGTCTTTCGAGGGCGCGGCATCGGACGGGTGATGCTGGCCCGATTGGCGGCGATCGCGCTTCAGCGCGGTTGCGGACGCCTTGAATGGTCCGTGCTGGACTGGAACGAGCCCGCACAGGCGTTCTACAAGAAGCTCGGAGCCGTGGCACTGGACGGGTGGACTGTCAACCGCCTGTCGGGCGACGCGCTCGGCGCGATGGCTGCATCCCGCTGAACAACGGCGGCACCAGTGCCCGCACCGCTATGCGCCCCACCAGCGCTGTGACCAGAGCGCCAGGTTGATCATCGGCCAGGCGAACGCCCAGTTGAGCGACGGGTTGGCCACCGTGGTCTCAATGGTCTCCTGCGCGAACAACTCGTCGATAAGATCACTGGTGCGCAGCGCCCCGGCGTGCTCGTGCATCCAGTCTTGGAACGGGAGGGGGAAGCTCGCCTTGGGCCGTTCCACGATCGTCTGCGGCAGACGGTCCGCAAACGCGCGTCGGAGCGGCCGCTTGGTCTCGCATGGATCACCGCGATACCGGTCGTTCAGAGCCAGCGACTGGGCGAACGCTGCCACGTCGCGATCGGCGTAAGGCGTGCGGCCCTCGATCGACTCGAGCATCGTCGCAGAGTCCAGACGCAGCAATAGCCCCGACAGGTTCACCCGGCGGTGAAAGCGCAGGTGCGCATCGAGCGGGTCGTCGGTCTCGGTCGCGGCTGCGGTGAACTCCTCGCGGTAAAAATCGAGCAGGGCGTCGTCGTGTTCGATCGCCCGCCACGCGGCCGGGTTCAGGGCATTGGGCTTGGCGATCACGGGGATCCAGGCGTTGGAATGCAGCTGAAACAGCCCGGGTTCCTCATTGCCTGCTTCGACGTGGGCCGCCGCGAGTCGAATCGGAAGCTCGTAGCCCGCGAACAACTCGTCGGCGCCCTCGCCCGACAGCGTAACGACACGACCGTTGGCCCGCATCACGCGCGCCACCTCGTTGATGGCCACCTCGTTGGGCGTCGAGAGCGGCACGCCCTGGCGACGCACCATGTCCGCCCAGCGCCGGGCGAACAGCGCCGCGGTCACCGGCGTTTCGGTGTGCGCACAGCCGATGTGCTCAGCGGCGGTCCGGGCGAACGAGAAATCGCTGTCAGGGTCATCATCCGGGGCGCCGGCACAGAACGTGTGCAGGTGATCGTCGGGCAGGACGTCCGCCGCGATTGCCGCGATGATCGAGCTGTCCAGCCCGCCCGAGAGCAGGCAGCACGCCGGCACGTCGGCCCGCAAATGCACGCGAACCGATGACTCGATCACCTTGCGCGTGTGCTCGGGGTCCGTCGTGGCCGCGGCGTCAACGGAACGGATAGGGAGTTGCGTGTGCGTGAGGTGCGGCTCGTCGCCCGCGAGATCGACCGTGATCCCCCCGGATAAGAAAACTTTCCAGGCGTTGACCAGCGCCGGAGTGTGTGCCAGCGCCATCGACCCCCAGAAACCTTTTCGCAGGTAGTCAGAGGACAATATTTCTCGAAAAATTTTCATCTTGTTGTGAATACTCGAATGGCTCCTAACGTCTTGCATTTTCAACCGGATAATTATATACCCAATCGGTATATTGTGCCAAAATTAATTCCCAATCCCTGGAGAATCTTCCAGAGGATTATTCTTGATTATCCTCATAGCTACGGGCTATTGCCTAAACAGGACTGTTTGAATCAAGACTACCAGCAAATATCAGGCAATCGTAGTACCAGAAGGCCGTAATATACCTGAAATCTGTGAAATTTTCAGTGTTGCTAGACGGCGAACCCTGGGAGATCTCAGTAGAGTTCAGCGAGCAGACCGGCCAGTTCATACACGAGTCACCCGAAGAAAGGGTAGGTGCGACTCAAGAACTACCGTACGCCCTTGACGG